>DATMKO010000195.1:0-4348 GCA_035571175.1 Steroidobacteraceae bacterium
AGATGCGCTCGATGCCGTTGGCAGGATCGGCGGCCAGTTTGTCGAGCAGCGCCTTCACCCGCACGGCGGTCACCTGATCAGCGGGATCCGCCAGCATCACCGCTGCGCTGCCGCCCGCAGGCCAGGCGGTTGCCTTCCAGCCGGAAATCTTGCCCGCCTGATCGACACTGATGAGGCCCGCCTCCCGGAATGCCGCGTACACATTGACATCATGCTCGACGGCGGCAAATCCGTGGTCGGATACCACGCAAATCGTGGCGCGTCCCGGCGCAGCCTGTTCGGCGGCCGCGCGCAGCGATCCGATCACGGCGTCGAGGCGTTCCAGGGCCGCGTTCGACTTTTGGCTGAAGGGACCGGACAAATGCTGCTCCGTATCCAGTCCCGTCAAATACACCGTGAAAAAGCCGGGATGCTTCTTCTCGAGCAGCCGAATCGCAAAACGCGCTCGAATCTCATCTTCAGCGACCGTCTCTTCCATTCCTCCTGGGTAGCGGCCGAGCTCGGCAGACAGTTCCTGTTCCAGCCCCGGGGTGCTGAGGGCGCGCTGCAGCTTCAAGTCATCGTCGGTGCCGGTCCGCCAGATCTGCGGCAGGTTGAAGGTGATTCTTGCGCCGACGCTGACCGGCCAGTAGATGCTGGCGGTTTTAAGATGTGCGGCCGCGGCGGCATCCCAGAGCGTCGGAACCTTGACGTCCTCGGCATACCAATACCAACCCTTGTCATTGCGAGCCAGCGGATCAAAAGTCGTATTGTCATAGATGCCGTGCCTGGCCGGCGAGGCGCCCGTCAGTAGCGTGGTATGGCTTGGATAAGTCAGCGTCGGCAGCACGCCGCGCACGGCGCTGGCGTAGACGCCGTCGCTCATGAAGGCCCGGATGTTCGGTACTTTCAATCCGTGACTCTTCGCCTCAAGGATGGCTTCGGGCTTCAAACCATCCACCGAGATCAGCATCACCAAAGGCGTGTCCGCAGAACCGTCAGCCGCGGACACCGCCGCCGCGGATGCGAACAACCAAGCAAAACCCAATAAAATTGGCGGCGGCAGGCGATGATTCATGAGAACAGCATACGTCAAATGCTGCGGAACAGACTCAAGAATTCGTCGGCCGCTTTGTGCACGTTGCGCTGCCAAACATCCGCTGCTGTGTGATCTGCGCCGTCGGTGACATACTTTGCGCAGGCGAAGCGCGCTTTTTCGCACCAGCAAACCTTCGCCAGGGCATAGGCTTCCATATCGACCACCGCGCACTCCATATCGGACCCGGCGGTTGCAAACGAATCGCCGCTGCCGCAGACCGCCGCCGGCAGATGCGTGAACACCGGATCGAAAGCGAGACGGGAGGGCGCCGCATCGTAGGGCGTGACACCCAACGCAAATCCCAAGCCGCGGACATCCATATCGCGCTGTACGAATTCATGGCAGGCCACCAAGGTGCCGGCGGCAATCACCCGGCTTCCCGCCGAACCAAAATTCACCACCAACGGGGGGTCACAACCCCGCAGCGCATAACGCGTCAATTCCCGCGTGAGCGCAATGGCTGCATTGACCTTGCCGACGCCGCAATAAAGCACAGGTTCGCCGGCTGCTTCGAACACGCCTGCCGCCTCGGCGCGCAAGGCGATCACGAGCAGCGTGCGGGGTAGTACGGCCATGGAGGGACTAGTATTCGATTGACGCGCGCAGCGACTGATTGCGCCACGAAAAATCCGCGACGATATTCAGATCGATCAACACGGCCAGCGCCTTGACTTGGTAACCGGCGCGATCGCAAAGGTCCGCGGCCGCAGTCAAGGTCCCGCCGGTCGCCAGAACATCGTCCACCAGCAGCAGACGGCCGTTGCCCCTTTGCATTTCCAAAACGCCCGACCCATATTCAAGGTCATAGGCCACATCAACCACCGGCGGGGGTAACTTGCCTTGTTTGCGCACCAGAACGAAGCCCTTGCCTCGACGGATCGCCATCGCAGCCCCCAGGATAAAGCCGCGCGATTCGATACCGGCGACCGCGTCGAGCTCGTCCCATTCTTCGTTCGTCAGCAGCGCGTCCAGGGCGCGAATCGTGGCGTCGAAGTGATCACGCAGCAGCGGCGCAATATCGCGAAATAAGATGCCCGGCCGAGGAAAATCCGCCACGTCTCTGATCGCTTGTTTCAAGTTGGACATAAATGCTCGCGTGACCGCTTGGCTGATCGGCTTCGTTACCGGCATGTAACATGAGTCTACCGGCTAACGACGGCGGGACCCAAGATTTGCCACTACGATGCTATCCTTGCGCGCATGATTTTGGTCATCGATGTCGGCAATACGCGCCTGAAGTGGGCCTGGCTCACGAGCACCGGGCTATCCGATCAACAGGCCGTCGTGCATCGCGACGCCAAGCCGGGTATCTGGACCACCGCTTTGTTCGATTCCGGCCAGAAACCCAGCCGCGTCTTGGTGTCAAACGTCGCGGGGCCGGTGATGGCGAAGTCGCTGACTCGCCTGTCGAAGAAAAAATTTCGCGTCAACATCGAGTTCGTCACCGCAGCCCGGGAGTTTCACGGACTCACCAATGGCTACCTCGATCCCACGCTCTTGGGCGCGGACCGCTGGCTGGCGCTGATCGGCGCATGGACCCGGGCCAGATCGGCATTATGTGTGGTGGATGCGGGAACGGCGGTAAAAGTGGATGGCGTCGACGGCAATGGGCTGCACCTTGGCGGCATCATAGCTCCCGGCATCCATATGATGCGCGAGGCGTTGATGAACAAGACCAGCGACATCGCCAAAGCGGCGTTCAACAGCACTCCCTCGTTGGCAGGCGTTTTGGCCAACAACACTATCGCAGGGGTATCGCGCGGCGCGGTGTATGCGCTGGCCGGCATGGCGGATCACGCCGCCGAGGTGATATCTCAGGGCGCCAACAGCACGCCCAAACTGTTCATCACCGGTGGCGATGCCAGCATGATCACCGGTTCCATGCGTACCCACGGCGAGATCGTCCCGGATCTGGTGCTGCAGGGACTGGCGGTCATCGCGTCGCAGCCGCGGTAAGCGATTATGTATCGGCCCGGGCGCAGGAACCTCATCACGGATATCGCGGGGCTCAAAGTAGGTCACGCAACCGATGAGCATGTGCGCTCCGGAGTCACGGCAGTGCTGTGCGGCTCAGGCTGGCCGGCGGGCGTCGATGTACGCGGCGGTGGGCCTGGTGGACGCGAGACCGATGCGCTATCCCCCGAAAATCTGGTCGGCCGCGCACACGCGCTGGTGCTTTCGGGTGGATCGGTATTTGGGCTGGGCGCTGCCGATGGCGTCGCCGCGGCACTCTCGAGCCGTGGGATTGGTTTGCAATTGGGCGTGGGCGGGACGGCGATTCCGATTGTACCTGCCGCCGTATTGCACGATCTTGCCAACGGCGGCGACAAAAGCTGGGGTCTCTCGCCCCCGTACCGCGAGCTCGGCATGCGGGCGTTGGCGGCGGCCGACGCGGAATTCGCCTTGGGATCAGTGGGTGCGGGACGCGGCGCGATGGCGGGCAACCTCAAGGGCGGCATCGGATCAAGCTCGGTGGAATTGGGAGAGGGACTCATCGTCGGGGCGCTGGTCGCGCTGAACTCGGTGGGTTCGGCCATGATGCCCGACGGCAAAACCTACTGGGCCTGGGCGTTCGAGCTCGGCCAAGAATTTGGCGGCGGTGGGCCGCCAAAAAGCACCATGGACTTGAGCGACCCTGCGCCCGAGGAATCGCGGCTTGCCTCGGCGCTGCGGCGCTTGCAGCCGGGCGCCAACACCACGCTGGCCGTGGTTGCCTGCAATGCCGATTTGAGCACTGCGGAGTGCAAGCGCGTGGCCATGATGGCGCAGGACGGTATTGCGCGCGCCGTGCGTCCTGCGCACACCCCGTTCGACGGGGACACAATATTCGCCGTCGCGAGCGGCGAATTGCAGCTCGACCAAGATCTGCTGCGCGCGGCGGAAATCGGGCGAATCGGCTCCGCTGCAGCCGACTGCCTGGCGCGCGCCATCGCCCGTGCGGTGCACGAAAGCTAGCCATGGCCTCGCAGAGTGCAGCAATCGGTTTCGCTTCGCACTCAGGCTGGGCGGCGATGATTGTGCTGGGCAATTCCGCAGCGGGGCTGCAAGTGCTGGCTCGATCGCGCGTCGAATTGATCGACGGCCATGATCCGGAATCCAAGCAACCGTACCACGCCGTCGAGATGGTCTGCGTCGAGGAGGCGATGGGACGATTGGACGGATACATGGCCGTGGCCAAATCCATGGCGTACCGAAGCATCCATGCGCAACGCGAGGACCTCAAGGCGATCGGCTACCGGTTAAAATCCGTCGGCATCCTCGAGTCTGCGG
>DATMKO010000196.1:0-6600 GCA_035571175.1 Steroidobacteraceae bacterium
CATCGAACAGCGTCTCAGCACACTGACACCGCGCCAGCGAGAAATCATGGAACAGATAATCCGTGGCCGGACCAACAAGCGGATCGCGCTGGATCTTGGGATCGTGGAAAAGACGGTGAAGATACACCGCGCTCGGGTAATGTCGAAAATGAATGCGCGCACTGTTCCAGGGCTCGTGCACCTCGCGATTCGGGTCGGAGTCTTAATTCCGGCGGAGGGAAGGTGCGCGCCGGCGAACCGCGAGCCTCGCTCGGAACGATGCGTCTTGCGGTCCAGAGGAGCCCATCATGAAGAGGCGCATCTCGCTGAACTCGCATGAAAGGCGCCGCGCGAAGTTGAGCGCAGCTGTGCGGTTTGCCATCGCGTTGAGGGCTTTGCTGACAACCGGCGCCCTGGCCCTATTGGTGGCATCGTCGGGTCACGCGCGGGACCGATTGTCCGGTGATGTGCAGCGGATAAAGATGATCGGCTTCACGGTCGCCGATGTCGATCGGGAGGCGGAGTTCTTCACCAAAGTACTGCAGTTCGAGAAGATCGCCGATTTTCGCGTTTTTGGCAGCGAGTACGACAAGATGGAGG
The DNA here is from genome assembly GCA_035571175.1 of Steroidobacteraceae bacterium. Classification (GTDB taxonomy): domain Bacteria; phylum Pseudomonadota; class Gammaproteobacteria; order Steroidobacterales; family Steroidobacteraceae; genus Bog-1198. Next base: position 580 of record DATMKO010000196.1, read on the forward strand.
GCGTTTTCAATGCGAACATGCGCATCGTCCATCTGAAGCTAGGTGATCAGATTGTCGAGCTTACCCAGTACGTTTCACCACCGACCGGGCGAGCAATCCCGGTGCCTTCGTACAGCAACGATGCATGGTTCGAGCACATGGCCATTGTGGTCAACGACATGGACGCAGCGTACAAGATCCTGCAAGAAAACAATGTCCGGCAGATTTCTGCATACCCGATCACCATCCCGCAAACGAATCTCGGGGCCGCCGGCATCAAGGCGATCAAATTCCAGGATCCGGAAGGCCACGATCTGGAATTGCTTTACTACCCGCCCGGCAAAGGAGAGCCATCTTTCCAAAAGCCGACAAGCAAGCTGTTTCTAGGCCTCAGCCATACCGCGATGACTGTGGGCAGCACGGAACAGGGCGTGAGGTTCTACCGGGATTTGCTGGGGCTCGAGGTCAGCGGGTTTACGTTCAACACCGGAACGACGCAGGAAGTGCTTGACAACCTCTTCAACGACACCTGTCGCGTAACGGAGATAGTGGCGGTTGCGGCGCCTCCCCACATCGAGTTCCTCGAGTACAAGACGCCGCCGGGTGGCCGGCCGATGCCCGCTGACACCAGGGCGAACGATCTCTGGCATTGGCAGACCTCATTGGTTACCAAAGACATCCAAGCGGTCACCGCTCGAATGCGCGAGGAGGGCGTGCAGTTTATCACCCCGGACGTGGTGTTAATTCCCCAAGAGGCGCAGGCTCAAATTGGCTTCAAAAAGGCGGTGCTGGTCCGAGACCCGAATGGCCACGCAATACGCCTGATCGAGGAATAGCCAATGGGACCCCGGCCCAAAGATTGTTTTCTGCAGCGGAGCGACCGATGATTCAACAGCAATCTCTTGATTTCATTGCCCGCCTTTGTCTGGTCGTGCTATTCCCCTTCAGTGCGCTGCAAAAGATCTTCGATCCCCACGCGGCGATGGCCCAAGCCGCCCACGGATGGATACCGCTGCCGCCGGCGCCCGCGGCGCTGCTCTTGGTGCTCGGCGGCATGCTTGAGGCGATCGGGCCTGTGTGCATTCTGCTCAATTTCTATCGCCGGCAGGCCGCACTGTTGTTCATATTCTATGTGATCGTCAGCGCGGTTCTATTCCACAACTTCTGGAGCTTTTCCTTCAATGGCGACGAGTGGAATCTGCATTTCTGGGAGTTTCTGAAGAATTTCGGGCTGGCCGGGGGTTTTCTCTACATTGCAACCGCTGCAAAGATGCAGACCTTGGACGATGCCTTATCGTTAAAGCCGCGTCCGTAATTAGAGATCGCCTGCGGCTGAGTGCATGGATGAAAGGCGTGCATACTGCGCCGCAAGATCGACAGACGCGATCAGGGGAAAAGCGTTCTCGGGGTGCCGGATCGCAGAACTCAGCTGCAGCCGCTGCAAAGTTCGAGCCACGCGCCGTGGTGTCCCAAGGTCGGTCCAGCCGCAGGCCGGTGCGGTACTCACATGCAGTGCCGACTCGGCGCCTTGCATGACGGCGCGCGAGAAGTCGACGATTGGCAGACGTGCGTAGAGCTCCCTTAGCGCAGACATTCGTCCGTCGCCTCGACTGTCACGCACCCGAGCATTCATCATTTCCTCGACAATCTCTGATAGCCGGCCGTGAATCAGCTCCAGCAGTGTTGCCCCCCGCGCCCAGAAGATGAAACTGTTCCAAAGCGCGCCGCGCGCGATTAGCTCGCGCGCGAACGCGGCGCTCGGTTTTTCGACAAACTGCTCAACCCGGCGGATACCCCCCTCAAGTGGATCCCCTGGAACGATGTAACCGAGCTCGATATCGATGTCATCGGGCTCGATTCCGAGCAGCGTAAGGCCGTCGCGATGGTGACTAGACATCGCGGTCATCCGGATCGAATCGGCGAGCGATGCCTCATTGTGCACATAGTGATCGGCTGGCAGAAACACAATGTGCGCGAGTGGATCGCGCTCGAGGATACGGAGCAGCCCCAGCAGCACGCCATTGGCGGTACCGCAGTTGCGCGGTTGGACGATCACGTTGCGCGCAGGCAGCGATCCGAGCATGCGCCGCCAGTGGCGCTCGTGTTGCCGCGCCACGACCGCACAAACGCGCTCGAACGGCACGATGCGCTGCGCCCGCTGCAAGGCTTCCTGCAGTAGCGAGGGACCTCCGTTCAGCGAGCAGTACTGCTTCGGTACGGCTTCACCGCGCTCATCGGTCGTTAGGCTTAAGAGCCGCGTGCCGTCGCCGGCGGCGAGCACGATTGCCCAGTTCTCGCATCGGGCGCTCATAGGCGCGGTTGTGCCCTTCTTCCCATTTCCTGGCGCCTAGCGCTGCATTTCCATCAATACGGAGTGGGGTATCATGTTGCCGTTCAGATTCGCCATGATCCAAAGTGAACCACTGACCACCAGCGTTACGATCAGGATACCGAACGCCAGCGCGAGTACGTTGTTGGTGTTGTCAGGGCCGCTGTTGAGGTGCAGGAAGAAGACCAAATGCACTCCCATTTGCGCGATGGCGAGCACCGCAAGGCCTACCGCCACACCGGGCTCCCATAGAAGATGCGCCTGCGACACGATGAACGAGGCGGCGGTGAGTAACAAGGCAAATCCCAGTCCCACGGTATAAGCGGCAATGCTGGCCGAGTGTGACTGCCTGTCGCCTGGAGCCAGATCTTCAGTCGATGAATGTCGTACAGAATCGATCATATTCGTGCTCCCATCAAATAGACCAGGGACATCACTGCTACCCAGATGATGTCGAGCGCGTGCCAGAAAAGACTGAAGCAAAGAATCCGGCGCAATACGTATGCGCGCGGACCCTGCGCGGCGACCTGCGCCATCATGAATGCGAGCCACAGTAGTCCCACGGTCACGTGGGCGCCGTGCAGGCCCACCAAGCTGAAAAAGGACGACAGAAATGCGCTGCGCGACGGGCCGGCACCTTGCGCCAGCATGCCGGCGAACTCGGAAAACTCCAAGCTGAGAAAAATCGCGCCAAGCGCGAAAGTGGCGGCAAACAAGATAAAAAATAGCTTCAAACGCCGGCGTTCGATGAACAGCGAACCCAGTCCGCAGGTGTAGCTCGAGAAAAGCAGGCACAGGGTTTCGATCGCGACATGCTTCAATTCGAACAGGCTGTGCGGGGTGGGTCCACCGTCGGTTTGCCCGGAGAGTACGGCGTACGCCGCGAACAATGCCGAGAACATGATGATGTCGCTCAGCAAGAATATCCAAAATCCGTAGCCGACGACGATGCGCACCGGCGCCGGACCATCCCCGCCAAATGCAGCTATCGCTGTCGGCACTCCGATTTCAGACGCAGACGCACTCATACGGGCTCCACCTTTGGCATGCGGGCGCGAGCGTCCCTGGCCAGCTCCTCTCCCGAGATTTCCACGTTGATTCGCTCGATCCAGCCGAACGCCAGCAACGTCAGCAATGCGCAGAGAATTCCCAGTATCGCCATCCACCAGATATGCCAAATCAGCGCAAAGCCTGTGATCACCGCGAAAAAGGCCGTAACGAATCCATTGGGACTGTTGCCAGGCAGTTCAATCGATTCGTATTTTTCAGGAAACACACCTGCGGTGCCGGTCTCCTTCATATGGGCAAAGGCGTCCTGCGACTCGACGCGCGGCATGACCGCGAAGTTGTAGCGCGGCGGCGGCGAAGTAGTGGACCACTCGAGGGTCCTTCCGTCCCAGGGATCGCCGGTCAGGTCGCGGCGCCGCGCGCGCGAACGAATGCTGACGACAAGTTGCGCAATGGTCGCGAGAATTCCGCATAGAATCAGAATCGCACCCGCCTCCGCGACGATCAAATAGGGCTGCCACTCGGTGTTGGCGTAGTGCTGCATGCGGCGCGTCATGCCAAAAAGTCCCAAGACGTATAGCGGCATGAACGCGACATAGAATCCAATGAGCCAACACCAAAAGCTCAGCTGTCCGAGGCGCTTGTCGAGCGTGAAACCGAATACCTTGGGGAACCAATAGTTGTAGCCTGCCATGGCACCGAACAGCACGCCGCCGATTATCACGTTATGAAAGTGCGCCACCAAAAACACACTGTTATGCAGCACAAAATCCGCTGGCGGCACGGCCATCAGCACGCCGGTGAGGCCACCGATGACGAAAGTCACCATGAAACCAATCGCCCAAAGCACCGGTACCTCAAAGCGCACGCGCCCGCCATACAACGTAAATAACCAATTGAACACCTTAACGCCGGTCGGTATCGCGATAATCATGGTCATGATGCCGAAGAACGCATTTACATTGGCGCCCGCACCCATGGTGAAGAAGTGGTGCAGCCAGACCATGAACGACAAAATGCAAATCGCCATGGTCGCCATCACCATCGAGCGGTATCCAAACAGGGCCTTTCCGGTAAACGTCGCGATGACTTCGGAGAACACGCCGAAAGCCGGCAGGATCAGGATGTAGACTTCCGGATGGCCCCATGCCCAGATCAAGTTGAAATACAACATGGCATTGCCGCCGCCGTCATTCGTGAAAAAATGTGCTCCGATGTAGCGATCCAGCAGCAACATTCCGAGTGTGGCGGTAAGGATCGGAAAAGCAGCCACGATCAGCAGGTTCGAGGCCAGCGCCGTCCAGCAAAACACCGGCATGCGCATGTATCCCATGCCGGGCGCACGCAATTTCAAAATGGTGGTGACCAGATTGATCCCCGATAGTAGCGTTCCGACGCCCGCAATCTGCAGGGACCATAAGTAGTAATCGACACCGACGCCCGGCGAAAACTGCAGTTCCGATAGTGGCGGATACGCCAGCCAGCCGGTGCGCGCGAACTCGCCGATCACCAGAGAGACGTTTACAAGTAAAGCGCCGGTAGCCGTCAGCCAGAAGCTCACTGCATTCAACACCGGGAAGGCGACATCCCGCACCCCCAGTTGCAGCGGAACCACGAAGTTCATCAGGCCCACCATGAAGGGCATGGCCATGAAAAAAATCATGATCGTGCCGTGGGCGGAGAAAATCTGGTCGTAGTGCTCTGGCGGCAGGTAGCCCGGGGCGCTGCCGGCGGCGATGGCGAGTTGCGATCGCATCATGATGGCATCGACGAATCCGCGCAGCAGCATCAGCAGGGCGAGCAGCACGTACATCACGCCCACGCGTTTATGGTCCGTGGTGGTCAGCCACTCGCTCCACAAGTATTTCCACCACCCCTTGAAAGTCACGATCGCGAGAACCGAGCCAATGAAGACCATGACGAACACCGAAGCGCCCATCTGAATGGGGTTATCGAGCGGAATCGCGGCCCAGGTTAGCTTGCCCATTTAGTTGGTCTCCGCGGATGGAGCGGCCATCGGCGCCGCCAGCTTCAGGATGTATTCGTAAATCATGGGATCGACGTCGGCATAGATTCGTGAGGCATCCCGTTTGCTCGGCTTTGCCAATTCGTCGTAGGCATTTGCATCCAGCATCGCGGCGCCGCCGCGGGCATGCTCAAGCCAAGCATCGAATTCCGCCGCCGGCAGCGCTTGCACCATGAACTGCATGTCGGAGAAGCCATCGCCGCTGAAGTGCGACGACAACCCCGGGTAGCTACCGGCGCGGTCCGCCTGCAAATTAAGATGCGTGGTCATTCCCGGCATCGTATAAATCTGGGTGCCGAGCTGCGGTATGAAGAAGGCATTCATCACGGTCGCGGAGGTCAGCGCGAACTCAATTGGCGCGCCCACGGGCACAATGAGCTGATTGACGCTTGCCACGCGCAAGTCCGGATATATGAACAACCACTTCCAATCCAGTGATACCACCTCAATTCGCACGGGCTTGGCGTCGGAATGGAGTTTCGCGGCCGGGTCCAGGTCATGTGCGCCGATCCAGGCGACACCGGCCAGCAGGAACACCACCATCGCCGGTATGGCCCAGACCACGAGTTCGATGCTGCCGGAATAGACCAACTCGGGACGGAACTTGGCCCGCTTGTTGGATGCGCGATACCACCATGCAAAGCCAAGCGTCAGCAGAATGACGGGTGCGACCACGACC
>DATMKO010000197.1:0-5422 GCA_035571175.1 Steroidobacteraceae bacterium
GCACCCCGCGCTTTCAGCAAAATAGGGACTGCGGCGTCGAGTTCTACTGCGGCTTCCGGCGATTTACCAGCGTGCTCCAGCGCGTAGGCGTGAATGGCATGCGCTTGCGCCAACGGCGGGCTGGTTGCCGGCAGCGTCGCGGCCCAGATTTTTATCGCCTCGTTGCTCTTTGCAAGTGCTTCGTCAACTTTACCGCGGTCCACTAGCAGTCGGGCAAAATGCATGAGTACCGACGCCCGGTATTGATGATTATCGGGAAGCGATTTGTCATACACCGCGAGCGCTTGGCGAAATTGGCTCTCCGCTCCCGGCAGATCGCCTTTGTCGTGCAGCAGCATCGCGAAGCTTTGGCGAGCATAACCGACCATGTAATGGTCCGTTCCCAAGAGCGAAAGCCTCATATCGAGGACGTCGCGCAACAAGGGTTCAGCCTCCGCGAGTCGCCCTTCGCGTTGCAGCAACAAACCGTAGTTGCTCTTGAATACCGTGGTATTGAAATGTCGGTCGCCGTATGCACGCTGCCCACGATGAAGGGCATCTAGATAGAGTGTTTCCGCTTGCTTTAGCTCCCCCATGTTTTGCGCGACGGTTGCCAAGTTCTCCAAACGTTGAGCTACACGCGGATGATCATCGCCGAGTACACGGCGATCGATGTCCAGGGCTCTCTCATAGGTTTGTTTCGCCAGGGCCCATTGCTGCTCGCGCGTATAGACCGTCGCCAGATCGTCAAGCACGACGGAAATGTCGGTCGGCGGCGCCGAACTCTGTTCCAAGATCGCGAGGCTCCGAATACATAAATCCTTCGATTGAGAATACTGACCCTGTTCAAAACGCAGCATTCCAAGCGCCCAAAGTGCATGAGCGGATTCAAGACTTCTCGCGCCGAAGTCGGTCTGCGCAAGATGCAGCGCTTCCTGCAGCGGTTGTTCCGCGCCGCGAAAATCGCCCAATTGGGCGCGTGCGTGCCCGAGTTCCAGCAAGGTATCGACGTGCGACGCATCGTGCGACTTATCCTGTAGCCGCAACGACTCGTCCAAAATCGGCAGGGCGTCCTGGTACTGTCCGAGGCTGTCATAAACCGCCCCGACGGTGGACAACAACGCGGCCTTGGTTTCCGGCTGGTCCCGCAAACTCGACTGCAAGCGCTTGGCGCCCGAATCCAATAATTCGCGCGCGGTAACCTGGTTGCCGCGGTTTTCCTCGGGATCCGATAGCTTGAACAGATTGACGAGAAAGTTCGAAACCTCTTCGGCCCTGGCTCGTTCGTGTTCGGCCCGTTCGCGCTGCTGCGCGACCCGGTCGCGTTCCGCCGCGATCCGCAGCGACTGCCTGTACGTGTTTGCAGCAAACGCCAGGACTACAATCGCTGCGCCCGCCCCGGCCGTTACCGGCAGCCAGTGGCGTCTGATGAACTTGGAGCTGCGATACGACCAGGTATCGCGCCGCGCGATGACCGGCCTGCCTTCGAGATAGCGCTGGATGTCGCTCGCCATCTGCTGCGCGGACGCGTAGCGGCGTTCGGGCTCTTTGCGCATGGCCATCAAGACGATGTTGTCCAAGTCACCCGCTAGAGTTCGCATCAGGCGTTTGGCATTGGTGCTGCGAGCATCCGCGATGCTGCGCGATTCCTGCGAATCATTCGTGCTCACTGCCTGACTGGGCGACCGCGGGTCTCTCTCGCAAATGGCGCGCTCTATCTCGCTGAGCCGCACCGATGCAATGACAAAGGGACCGGTTCCCGCCAGCAACTTGTACAGCAGCACGCCCAAGACGTAGACGTCGCTCGAGGTGGTGATGGGCTGTCCGCGCACCTGTTCCGGACTGGCATGATCCGGAGTCATGATTCGAATGTCGGCCTGGGTCATCGCCAGCGTGTGGCGCGCTGCTTGGCGCTCGTCCAAAAGCTTGGCAATCCCGAAATCAAGCAATTTGGGAACGCCTGCCGCCGTGACCAGGATGTTCGAGGGCTTGAGATCCCGATGCACGATGAGGTTCTGGTGGGCGTAGTGCACTGCAGCGCAAACTATCTGAAAAAGCTTCAGACGTGCGGTCACGTCAAGCCGGTTCGAGTCGCAATGAGCATCGATGCCAATGCCATCGACGTACTCCATGACGATGTATGCGCTGCCGTCCGGTAATGCGCCCCCATCCAGGAGGTGGGCAATGTTTGGATGATCCAGCTGCGCCAAAATCTGGCGTTCCAGCTTCAGCCGCGAGTGCATCCCAGTCGCCAGGGCGCCGCCATGCACCACCTTGATGGCCACCTGCTGTTCGAACTGGGCGTCGGCCCGCTCGGCGAGGTACACCTCCCCCATACCGCCGGTACCCAAGGTGCGCAGTACCCGGTAGGGTCCTATGCGATCTCCCATCATTTCTAAAGCATGCGCTCTGCTGCGGAGCTAGTGCAAACCACTAGCCCTTGCAGCGGGGTACTTCTTACGTGTATGAAAGCGGGACCGCCAACGGTGAAACCTCAGGAGTTGGACTCACATGTCAAATGGAAACGACCCCAAAAAGCCGCCACCTCCTCCTCCCCCGCCCGGACCAACCCCTGATGGCAATCCTAACTCGCCCCCCCAGCTCGCAGTTGCGGCAGGCGTGGGCGGCGTCGTCGGCGGAATCATCGGCGCAGTGATCGGCAGCTTCTTGCACTGATTGGACAGCGTGACCGAGTACCAGGCGCTGCGGCAGCCGCGGCATGAGATTCTGCGGCTCCGCGGACTCGACATGCACTTGACCCGTTGGGGACCGCCGCCGTCGGTTGCCGCGCCGCCGGTATTTTTGCTGCATGGCTGGCTGGATTCCGGGGAAACCTTTCAGTTCATGGTGGATGCGTTCAAAAAGGATCGGGCCTTGGTGGCGCTCGATTGGCGCGGCTTTGGGCGCAGCGAGTGGCCGCAGGAAGGCTATGGTTTTCCCGATTATCTCGGCGACTTCGATGCGTTGATGGATGAATTGGCGCCATTCGCCCCGGCCTGCATTGTCGGCCACAGCATGGGCGGTAACATCGCCAACCTCTATGCGGGCCTGCGGCCCGAGCGGGTGCGCTGCGTGGTCAATCTCGAGGGCTTTGGATTGAACCGGACCAAGGCGGAGGACGCGCCGAAAAGGATGCGCAAATGGCTGAATCAAATCAAGGTCCCGGCGACGGAAAAAAACTACAATTCCTTCGAACAACTGACGGCCGTCATCCAGTACCGCTACCCGCGATTCTCGCCGGAAGTCGCCGCGTTCGTCGCGCGCGCCTGGGCAACGGTGGATGAAAATGGTCTGGTGCGGCTGGCGGCCGACCCGCGGCATCACTGGGTGAATCCGATTCTCTACAAGCGCGAAGACGCTGAGGCGACGTGGCGCGAAATTCGCGCCCCTCTATTCATAATGCTGGGCGCGGAGTCCGAATACTTAAAGCGGCTGGGCGCCGACGGCACCATTGAGGCGTTGCGCGCCACGTTTCCCGGCGTGGAGATTGCGAGCATCGCCGATGCCGGGCATATGCTGCACATCGAACGGCCGGAAATCGTGGCGCCTTTGGTCGAGGCCTTCCTGGACGCGCATGAATGATTCGCGGTATTTATCCGACGCGATTCGGCCAGCTGCATCTGCGCAGCCACGAAGGAAAAGGCGTGCCGCTGGTGCTGCTGCACATGTCGCCGCGCTCCGGAGCCATGTGGGAGGAGTTGCAGGAACGGCTGGACCGGCCCACCCATGCGCCCGACCGCCTGGGCTACGGCTACTCCGATGCTCCGCCCTGGGCGTTATCGCTGGAGCAGTACGCACAGGCGACCATCGACGGTCTCAAGGCCGCGGGAATGGCGGGTGCCATCGACTTGTTGGGCATGCATACAGGGTCGATCGAGGCCATCGAAATCGCGCAGCAGCTGGGTTCCCAGGTGCGCCGGCTGGCAGTGGTCGGCATGCCGCTGTTTACCGCCGAAGAACAACAGCGGCAGCTGGAAAAGTACAGCGAGCAACCGTTGCGGCCGTTGACCGACGGCGGGCATGTTCTCGGCGCCTGGCGCGGCGGCTTTGCATTTCGCGAGCCGCCCTATGACCTCCCGGACACTCACCGCCGGTTTGTCGAACATGTGCTCGCGGCAAATCCGGGCGCGGCGTTTCGCGCCGCCTGCGGCTACTCGGTCGATGAAAACCTGAAAAATCTGAATACCCCGTTGACGGTATTCGCGCCGCACGACGACATCATCGAGCAAACGCAGCGCGTGAAGCCCTTGTTGAAGAGCACTGCCTACTATGTTGATCTCCCCGATTTGGGCCAGGACTTATTCCATCGCGCGCTCGATCGCATGGTGATGCTCCTCAATCGGCACTTACCGCCGTAAGATTTGTCGAATCCAATGGACATCTCCAAAACGCCGCCGCTTGATTCTGCCGCAAGCCGCGCAGTCACCACGGCGGCCGAGCAGGGCGCGAAATCTCCAGTGGCGAGCGCTCCCATCGCCGACCGCGCCGACATCCGGCCGCTGGATATTCCGGCGGCGCTGCAAATTCTGCTCTCTGAACTGCGTGCCGCGCTCGGTCTGGAGATGGGATCGGCGAGCGAGGGCGCAGCACTGGACAGTCCGGTTCAAGCGGCGCAGGTATTGGTGCGGATGGTTCTGCAATCCATGCCCGACGCGGCGCCGGATGTGGCCGCTTGGACCCAAGCCCTCGCGCGCATGGAGACGGCTTTACAAATGGGCCTGGCGAGCGCCATCACCGCGATCAGCGCGTGGCGCGACGTACCCTCAGCGGTGATGGACGCAGCCAAAGAAACCCGCGCATTGGTGTTTTCGGTGCTCGCCGATGAACCGCAGAACCCGCTGTGGCTGCGGCCCGAATGGGTGGGGCTGGAGCCGCGGCTGCAACGCTTTTGGCGCCGCCGGCGCCTCGCGCGCCGGCGCTTGATGGATCCGGATTATTCCTCGGCGGGTGCACAGCACAGCGATGAATAGCGAACCTGAGATTTCACCGCCGGCAAATGCTTCGGCCTCTCGAATATTGAAGCGAATCGGGCTCAGCGCCGTGTTGTTATGGTTTTTGATCGGCGGTGTGGCGCACTTCACTGCGACCGACATTGAAATGCGCATAGTGCCCCCCGCCATTCCCTGGCCGAGAGCGGTGGTATTGATCAGCGGCGTGTTCGAATTGTTGGGCGCGGCGGGCATCTTGATTCCAGCCACCCGCCGCGCCGCCGGCATAGGCCTTTTCATTCTTACAATTGCAGTGACACCGGCCAACATCTACATGCTCCAGCACGCGGAGTTGTTCAACGTGCCGCGCTGGGCCTTGATAGTCCGGCTGCCGTTCCAAGTAGCGCTTCTCGCGCTCATACTTTGGTGTACAAAGGCCGTGAGGCGCGCGCCGAATCCTGCGTCGACAGCCAACCTACAATAACTTACGATCTTGCCATGCAAAATGCACCAAA
>DATMKO010000198.1:0-7203 GCA_035571175.1 Steroidobacteraceae bacterium
GTGACATGTCCATAGGCTCATTCGAAATAATTTCAGTGCCGGTTGCCGATCAGCAGCGCGCAAAGCAATTCTATCGCGACATCCTAGGTTTCGATCTGCTGCGCGAGGAGCCCATGGGTCCGAGCGCAAAGTGGATTCAGCTGGCGCCGAAGGGTTGCGCGACCACGATTGCCCTGGTCACCTGGTTCGATTCCATGCGCCCCGGAGGATTGCAAGGAGTCATGGTCAATGTCACCGACATCGAGCGCGATCACAGGGATCTTAAGGCGCGCGGGCTGAAATTGTCGGAGATCCAGCAGGAGCCGTGGGGACGCTATGCGACGTTCTCGGATCCAGACGGCAACGGCTGGATCTTGCGTCAACCGCCGATCGGCTAGCCCGCGGCTGCGCGGCGCAGTGCGGCACGCGCCAGCAGCCGGGTCGAATCCAACGCGGGCAGGGGGGAATTGGCATCGTTGATGATCAGCGGGATTTCGGTGCAGCCAAGAATAACGGCATCGCAGCGTTCATCCTGCTTGAGCCGCGCGATGACTGTCTGAAAATAAGCTACCGTTTTTGCAGCGAACACCCCGCGCACCAAATCATCCATGATCAAGCGGTTGATTTCGTCGCGTTCATCGCTGCTCGGGCGCGCGAATTCCAGACCCCTGGACTCAAGCCTTGGCGGGTACACCGCGCTATCGACCAGCCAGCGGGTGCCGGTCAAGCCGAGGCGCTTGAATCCGCGCTTGACCGCCTCATCGGCGACCACGTCGGCGATGTGCAGCCAGGGCAGCGGCAGCCGCGAATCGATGAAGGGAAGTGCTTGGTGAATGGTATTGTCCGGGCAGATCAGAAAATCCGCGCCGATGCTTTTGAGCTTAATCGCGGAGCTGAGCATAAGTTCCGCGACTCCGGGCCAATCGCTGCGGTAGATGCGCTGCATGTACTCGCCAAAGGAATTCGTGTGTATCGACACCTCCGGGTGAGCGTGCGCACCCAGCAATTGCCCACCCTCGATGCAAATCGTTTTGTAGCAAAGCGCGGCGCCCTCGGCGGAGCAAGCGACGATGCCGATGTGCTGAGACATGTGAAATCCTCTTGAGCAAGGGGCGCTTCAAGATAGCCTTTGCCTCAATCGCCCCGCCACATTAATACCGTAATACCTCGTTTGCATGATTATGCGAGGCTAGTTGGTGCATAATCCATAAGTTACGCCTGGATCTGGAAGTGACATGAGAAGCGACAAGAAGAACGAGGGGGCGGGGCTGCGTCCGGCAGGCCCCATCATCGTCACGCGAGTTCGACCGCCGCCTGTGACGCAAACCGCGCAGATCACCGTGCTGTTTGCGGATCTGCGCGGCTACACCGGAATGGCGGAGCGCTTGCCCGCGGTCCGGGTGGTGCCGCTGTTGGACGAATTCTTTCGGGTCCTGGGCGGCATCGTCGAGACCTGTGGAGGACAGGTCTATCACATGGCTGGCGACGGTATCATGGCCGGCTTCGGCGTGAATTCAGAGAGCGGCGGCGGGGCTTTCGAGGCGTTGGCTGCCGGACATGCCATGCTGCGGGACTTCGCGCCCATTGCGCAGCGTTGGCGAAACGAATTGTCGGTAGACGCCGGTATCGGCGTCGGGTTGCATTTGGGCGAGGTTGCATTTGGAGTTTTGGGTCCGGCGCGGCGCAAGACCACAACGCTGGTGGGCGATACCGTGAATGTGGCATCGCGGCTCTGCGGCCGCGCGCGCGCCGGTGAACTGCTGCTCTCTTGTACGGTGGCTGCCGCCCTGGAAGGCAGCACTGCGGATGTTCGCGGCAACGCAGGAGCTTTGAGGTTGCTGGCGCTGCCGCAATTTGAGCTGCGCGGCCGCAGCCGGCCGATAGACATTTGGTGCGTGCCGGCGGCGGAGCGCCTCGCTCTGTAGTCACGCAGCGAAGCTGCTAGACTTTTATGTCTATGCCCTCGTGGCGGAATCGGTAGACGCAACGGACTTAAAATCCGTCGGTTAACAGCCATCCCGGTTCGAGTCCGGGCGAGGGCACCACTGAGTCGCTTCACTCACCTTTCTTTAGCGGGTGCAAACAAAGCTCGGGCCAGAGCGGCCCGAGCGGCTTTGTCTGCGCATTCCTTATCGGTTTAGCTGGGTAACCTTCGAGCCGTCGAGCGACACGTCGGCAATCAGACCTTTTTCGGCGAACACGAAGCCGAGGATCGGTCTTTGCAGGGTCTTGGTGTCATACGCGCCGCCGGCACCCTTCGACATTACTGCTATGCCGGTATCCGCACCCACCGCCCAGCCTTTGCTGGTGGTGAATTTATCCAATGCTTCCTGAGTCATGAACATGATGATCTCATCGTGCTTTGCGACACCCAGCGTGACTCCAACCGAAGCTGACGACAGGCTGTAGTAGCCTACCGTTTTTCCATTGACGAGCAATGCTCCTTCGCCGAATTCCCCGGCGACGCCGGCCCCGGCCTTGGTCACGCGCGGAAACACCAGCATGCCCTTTGCCCGTCCGACCAAATCTTGGTGCATTGGATTGAGTTGATTGAATTGAGCCAGCGTGTTTTGCACCCGCTCGTCAATTTGATCCTTGCTGGCGCCCAGAGATAGCGCGCCGAAGAACAAAGCGGCAATCGCGACGCTCGCCGCGGTAATTAAACTACGTGACTTCATGATGATTTTTCCTACATTCTAAGTTGTCGAACGACCGTTATCGTAGGCCAACGCGCATGAATTTCGCATGGTACGCCAAACCCTGTGTGCTGTAGGAAGCCGCCTACCGGCCGTTGGCTCTATTTGCGCTGCAGCCCCTGATCCGCTTCATGTAGCCACTCGTCCCGCTTCGGCGACGCGGGAACCGCCAGCGCCGCCTCGCGCGCGCGCGCGTAGCTTTGCATAGCGCCGTCGCCGTCCCCGGTTTTCACCAGCGCCTCTGCCAGCGCCAGCTGATTGGGCGGGTAGTCAGGTCGGAGGGTTACCGCGCGGCGCGCGGCCGCCAGCCCCGACTCGGCATCGCCCGGCCCTAGCGGCCATCCTGGCGCGCGGATCAACACCAGCGCCCGCACGCGCGCGGGCCCTGCCTCGTCATAGTTGGGATCCGCGGACTCCGCTCGCGTCAACGCCTCGAGCATGCGGGTCAAGTATTCATTGGCGCGCGTGGGGTGCGCGCGCGCATTGAGTCCGAGTGCGACGGCGTGCCCGTACAAGCAAGTTGCCGATTGCGGCTCAATTGCAATGCAGGCATCGGCGTCGGCGCTGGCCTCTGCGGCCAGGTCGCGACGAATCTTCGAGTCGGATTCATGATCGCTACGCTGCGCGTCCATCTCGATTGCTGCCGCCAGTTCGGCAACCGAGGATGGCCTCGGCCGCGCAGCCTTTGGGGCTGTTGCAGCCGGCGGTGGCGAGGCGCAGGCGGCGACTGCCAGTATCAAGAACCCGCTTAAGATCCGCCGGATCAACGGGCAGCAGCAGGAGTGGGCAGCTTCGGCGGCACGAAGCCGCGCAAACGCAGGGGCTCCAGCGTGTCGGCGCTCCCAGCTGCATGTCCCATCTTGAGCAGCCCCGTCTGCAGTGCCCGTGCGCGGCCCGCGGCCAAGCGGGAGTCCACCACCACAATGATGGCGACCGGCAGTTCGGCAGATTGCGCCACCGCCTTGAGCTCAGCTGCGAACGGTAGGCTGGGGAGCGCGGCCGCCTGCGTCTGATCGAGCAAAACCGCAATCGGTTCGCCGGCGGCAACTCTTCGCAAGGCGCTGAGTATTTGCCCTGTCGGCTCGATTTTAACGTCGGCTGGAAGTGCCCAGGCCTCGAGGGCGCTATGGCGTACGAAATCAGGGGCGTAACCCGCAGTGCTAAGGATTGTGAAGCCTGCCATCGACGCCGGGGCGGTGACCCGCCCAGCTTTTGCGACCAGCGTCCAGCGCTGCTGCACGCCAGTATCCGCCACGTCGGCCTGCACGAGGGGCGTCAAGTGCAACTGAGCCGCATGCTCCACGAAGAACGGGTAGGGCACGAAGGCGAGCACCGCGTCTGCGCTGTTGAGTTTCTGAAGCCCGCCCTCTTCGGTGGGATCGTAGACGGCTGCCAGGCTTCCCGCGGGCCAGCCGGCGGCAGCCGCCGCGGCAGTCGCGAAATCATTAACCAGCGGCTGCGCGTCGCCGGCTCCACCGGGATATCCGGGTGCGCAGAACACCAGGGTCGCAAGCGCTGCTGCTAGCAGGGTGGTCATGCGTTTAGGCTATCATTCTTGGGAGCTATGAGTGTGCCCGCATCGCCCAAGGTCGTTCGAGTCTTCCTTCGTCTGCTGCGCGCCCGAAGTTGGATTGCAGGCGCATTCCTGATCCTTGCGGCGGCAGGCATCTACGGCGCATTGCAGGTGCCCGATGACTCTGCGATCGAGCGGCTGATCGTAGCCGACGATCCTGTTGCGGTTGCCACCGCCGAATTCGATCGTTTGTTTCCGGAGGGCGACCAGGCCCTCATTATGCTCGAAGCGCCCGATCCCTTGGGGCTCGCGCCGCTGCGCGCCGCCAGCCAACTCGAGCAGGAATTGGCCAGGATTCCAAACGTCGCGGCACACAGCCTTCTCGACCTGTACCGTCGCGCCGGCGCAAGCGCGGAATTCAGCGCCAGCGACGCCGAGCATGTGCGCAAATTCGCGACCGGCACGCCGCTGTTCCGCCGCGCCGGGCTTCTCGGCGATCACTTTCTCGGCATTGCGCTCGAGTTGCGGGTAAATTCGCCCGAGGAGCGAAACCGGGTGTTGGCGGCAATCGATTCGCTGGTTCTGCCTCTTGAGACCTCCGGGGCTCCTTTCAGCAAAATTCGCCGCGTCGGATCGCCGTGGCTCGACGCCTGGCTGGAGCGGCAAACCGGCGCGGCCACGGCGCGCTTCATGCCTTTGTTTGGCGTTTTTCTAATGACCCTGGTGGTGATCATCTACCGCTCCTGGCGGGCGCTGGCGGCCATTGTCCTCACGCTGGGTGCCCAGGTGGCGATCGCCATGGGACTGGCGGACCTGTTTGGCTGGACGCACACGGTGATCTCCACCCTTGTACCGCTGACCGTGATGGTCACGACCACCGCCACGCTCGTTTATATTCATTCGCGGTTCATCGAGCCCGATGACTCGCCGACTCTTCTAGAGCATCACGCGCGTGCGATCGCGAATAAATTTTTGCCATGCACCGCCTCGATGTTCGCGACCGCGGTGGGCTTTGCCGCGCTCGCGGTTTCCGACATTCGACCAGTGCGCGATATGGGCCTATGGACGGCGTGCGGCGTCATCATGGCTTGGATCGGTTGCTTCACGCTGTTCCCGGCGCTGCAATCGCTGCTGCGCACGCCGCTGCGCTCCGGGAAGAGTCCGGTTGCCAAATGGTTTCCCGGCTTCGTAGAGGCACTGGTTCCCGCCACCCGCCGCTTCCGCTGGCCGCTGGTCGGCGGCGCTCTGCTGTTGATGTTGTGCGGCGCGGCCGCCTTGTTCGGCGTTCCCGGCGTGCTTTCACCCCTCGATCTGGAGATGGACGTCCTGACCTACGTCAATCCCAGCGAGCGCGCGGCCCAGGATACCCGGCATTTCGAAGAGACCAACGCGCTCGATGTGGTTGAGCTTTGGTTGCGGATGCCGGCCGGCCACGCACTCGATCCGGACTTCCTGCAGGCTGTGGAGCAGTTGACACGTCAACTGGAGAGCGATCCACGCATCACTGCCGTCGATGGTCCAACTTCGGTGCTGCGCTGGGCGCGCTACGTTGAAACCGGATCCGATCAACTGCCGGCGGACCCCTCGGCCTGGCCAAAACTCGCATCGGATCTCGAGCAGATCCTGCTGACTGAACCCGGAGCGCGTGCATATGTGGATTTGAAGGATCTCGCCAATGTACGGCTCAGTGTCCGCGGCAGAGCGAAGCTATTTGGCCGAGTCGGGGCGATGCGCACATTCATGGAGCAGGAATGGGCCGCGGCGCAAGCCCGTGAACCGGCGCTGCGCGCCATACATGGCCAGGTGGTCGGCAAAGGCGTGCTGGGCGCGGAGATCTCCCAGCGCCTGCTTCCCACTTTGACGCAAAGCTTTGCACTCACGGCCAGCGTCATCTTTCTCGCCTTCCTGCTGGTGTTTCGCAGTCCGTCCGCCCGCTTGATGACGATGATTCCATCGCTGTTCGCCATCCTGTCGGTGTTTCTGGTGATGCGCGTGACGGGGATTCCGCTCAATATCGCGACCATCCTCATCGGTTCAACGATATTGGGCGCAACCGAGAACGATCAGATTCATTTCTTCTACCATTTTCAGGAAGGCCGCTCGAGCGGTACGACGGCCGGCGCTCTTCAGCATGCCTTGCTGGTAGCCGGCCGCCCAATTCTGTTCGCGACCCTCATCAACGTCAGCGGCTTCCTGGCGCTGGTGCTGTCCGACTTGCCGCCGATGCGCGAGTTCGGCATCGTCGCATCGTCGGCCTTTGTCCTGGCCTTGGTCGCCGATTTCACCGCATTGCCCGGCGCCTTATGGATTCTGAGCAGATATGATCGCCGGCCGCTGGCCGCCAGCACTCAAGGCTTGCGGCCGAAATGATAGCTGAGCGTTGCCCTGCCCAGACTATTGGCTTCGATTGTGGTGAGCATATTCGCCGCGGTGACATCGGCGGGCACATCCAGCGCGGCCAGTTTGAGCGCATATACCGTCATCACGTAGCCATGGGGTTCGTCGGCGGGCGGTGGACAGGAGCCGCTGTAGCCTAGCGCGCGAAAGCCATTCTTGATCTGCGCGGCGCCCGCCGGCAGCTTTGACCCATCGCTTTTACCCGCATCGCGCGCCAGCGCGGTGGTGCTCGCGGGGATGTTCACCATCATCCAGTGCCAGAAACCGCGGCCTTGCATGGCATCCGGATCGAATAACGCCACGGCGAAGCTCTTGGTTCCCGCCGGCGCGCCGCTCCAACTCAACGCGGGGGATTGATTGCCGCCGCTGCAGCCAAAGCCGCTGAACACGAAATCCTGGGCGAGCGGTTTGTCGGGACCGATGTCGACACTCGTCAATTTGAAGTCGGCCGCCAGCGCCGGACTCAAGGCAAGCGCTCCCGCAAACGCCGCCAGTGTTGCCGCAACTATGCGATACGTCATGTTTGCCACTCTCGTTGACCGATTTTATCGGAGGCGACAAATGAGTATACACCGATAAATCTCGGCGGAGCCTGCACGGAATATTTCACTTCGAGTA
>DATMKO010000199.1:0-7237 GCA_035571175.1 Steroidobacteraceae bacterium
ACCGCTTGTAACATCCACTCCATTCCGGGCGAGTTTAAGTGGCTACCCAAGCTGCAACCGTGAGTGCCATCACACCCTAGAAATGGTGCTTCGCCCGCGGCGGCCGGCGGCTTGCTATGGCGACGGTGGCTGCGTAGGCTCTGCGTACATGCAGCGCATTCTCGTCCTGAATCCCAAAGGCGGTTCGGGTAAAACGACGATAGCCACCAATCTCGCCAGCTATTTCGCGAGCCAGGGCGACCGTCCGCTGTTGTCGGATAGCGACCCACAGGCCTCCAGCACCCGCTGGCTGAAGAAACGCAAACCCGATCAGGCATTCATACATGGCGTCGCGGCATTCGAGCGCAACTCGCGCATGACCCGCGCCTGGCAGATGCGCATTCCGCCCGATGCCGCCCACGTCGTGGTGGATACGCCGGCCGCTGTGCTCGCACAGGACATGCCCGATATGACCAAGAATGCCGACGCGATCATCGTGCCGGTGCTGCCTTCCGACATCGATATTCACGCCTGCTCGAAATGCATTGCCGACTTGCTGCTGATCGCCAAGGTGCGCCGCGACGAATACCGCATCGGTGTGGTCGCCAATCGGGTCAGGCGCAACACCGTGATTTATCAGTCCCTGATGCGTTTTCTCGAGTCCCTGCGGATTCCGGTGATCGCCACCCTGCGCGATTCGCAGAACTATGTGCGCGCCGCCGAACAGGGCGTGGGTGTGCACGAGATGAAGCGCTATGTGGTGGAACAGGACCTTGCGGATTGGGAACCGCTGCTGGCATGGCTCAAGGCCAAAGAGGCTGTACGCCCGAGTGAGGGCATCAATCCATTGCCCGAGACCGCTTGATACCCTTGAGCTGCGGTCGATTGGGGGTTATTTCTTCTCGTCGAAATTACCGCGGGCTTTCTCCGCCCAGTTCTTGTAGCTGTGCCAATTGTAGAGACTGTTGGTGATCGCCGAGTGGCGGCCGCCAGGTTTACCGGTGGCCCCTTCGGCGCGCGGCGCCCGACGGTCCACCCCGGTGTATCGAGTTTGATTTTTGACGTCGCTCATCTCGTGTGCCTCTTTCGCTGTGAAGGACAGTAAGTGTCGCGGCCGCTCTTAGGCAGGAACTGTGTCACGGCGAGCCGGCGCTGTCGTGTAACGGCGACAACATTGCGATGCGCATCTCAGAGCCCGACGCGGTAAGTTAAATGGACTTATTCGGCAGCGTTGCGCCAGGCGTCGAACAGAGGCTTGAGCTCCTCGAGCGACGACTCCAGCGCGGCAGGCAACAAGGTCGTGTAGGAATCGAGCAGGGCTATTGCATTGCGCGCAGGATCGGTTCGCGTTGCCGCGCCCAAGCGCCGCGCCATATCGCGATTCACCGCGTGCAGATTTTCATACAGCTTCTCGAGCGTCGCGAATCCTTGAGTGCCGCCGGCGCCCACCAATTCGCGCGCCAGCAGGAACATGCAGACGCTTCGATATACCGTTTCGGCCTCGCTGGCGAAGGGCAGATGGAACCGTGCCATGGGACGCAGCCGGTCGGTCCAAGGACAGCCGGAGGTCGCCATGATCAATCCCAGCACCGAACTCATCGCTTGTTGCGCGCTGATTTCCGCATGAATCGTGCGTTCCGCCTGGATCACCGTCACGCCGACGGTGTCGAATGAAACCAAGGCTTTGAGCGACTCGACCGCCGGCGCCATGTGCAATGCAGCGGGACAATGCGGATGATCTGCCGCGTTCAACGGGCAATTCGCGCATTGGCTGAACTTCAATTCGGTCCAAAACGGAGGATCGGCCGGCGCCGCATTTGCCAGGCGGAAGTCGGCGGCATTGAAGGTGAGATCCAGAAGTTTTTGCGAGCCGTCCGGCAGGTCGAAGCGATAGCGAATGCGCAGCGGCCGCGTCATGCCACTAATCGGTAGCACGGTTTGTATTCGGCGCCGGTGACCTTCATTCGCCCCTGAGCGACGAATGAGCGCAGCAGCTTGTCCAGCGGCTCCATGATCGACGCTTCGCCCGCAAGTTCGTAGGGACCAAATTGTTCGATTGCCTCGACGCCGTATTCCTTGATGTTGCCGGCGACGATTCCGGAAAAAGCACGCCGCAAATCGGCGGCGCGTTCATGCACCGGCTGATCTTTCGACAAGCGTAGGGCGCGCATCGAGGCATGGGTGACCTCGAACGGACGCTGGAACTCCAGCGGGATCTTCAGCAGCCAGTTGAAGCCGTAGGAATCGCTGGCTTGGCGCCGATAGTCGCGAACTTCGGCCAATCCCTGCACCATGGCGCGCGCCACGCCGGCGGGATCGTCGATGATGACCTTGTAGCGCGATTGCGCAACACGGCCCAGGGTCGCGCCGATGAAGCGGTGAATCTGCTCGAAGTACTCGGCGCTGTCGCCGGGCCCGGTAAATACCACCGGGAACGGCAGCGCCTGATTGGCCGGATCGAGCAATATCCCGAGCAGATACAGGATCTCTTCGGCAGTGCCGGCGCCGCCCGGGAAGATCACAATGCCGTGGCCGAGGCGCACAAAAGCTTCCAGCCGCTTTTCGATGTCCGGCATGATCACCAATTGGCTGACGATCGGGTTGGGCGGTTCGGCGGCGATGATGCCTGGTTCGGTGATGCCGAGGTAGCGCCCATCCTTGATGCGCTGTTTCGAGTGGCCGATCGTCGCCCCCTTCATCGGGCCCTTCATTGCGCCGGGTCCGCAGCCTGTGCACACATCCAAGCTGCGCAGCCCGAGTTCATAGCCCACCTTCTTGGTGTAGTCGTACTCGAAGCGCCGAATGGAATGACCGCCCCAGCAAACCACCAGATTCGGCCGCACCTGCAACTCCAACACGCGGGCATTGCGCAGGATGTGGAATACCGCATTGGTGATGCTGGCTGAAGAATTCAGGTCGAAGCGCCCGCTTTCCATGATTTCGTTGGAGATGAACACCACGTCGCGCAGCACCGCAAACAGGTGATCCTTCAAGCCCCTGATCATGACGCCGTCGACGAAGGCCGCCGCCGGCGCATTCTTGATTTCGAGCTTGATGCCCCACGCCTGCGGCACGATGCGCAAATCGAAGTCACGGTACTTCTCGAATATCAATCGCGCATCGTCGATTTCACTGCCGGAATTGAGTACGGCAAGCGCGCACTTGCGAAACAAGGAATACAAACCACCCTGGCCGGAATCCAGAAGTTTGGCGATTTCCTGCTGCGACAGATGCTCCAAGCTGCCTTTGGGGGCGACCCGCGCATCGACCATCTCAGAGGATAGGATCGAGGTTTCCACGCAGTTCCTGATTTTATGGGTAAATATCGATCGGAATATTATCCTGCGTGCGCATCCACACCTCGACCATGTCGGAGTTCGACAGCGCAATGCAGCCATCGGTCCAGTCGTTCGACTCATAGTACGCCGACGGATGTTTGGGCGCGTTCGGATAGCCGTGGATCATGATTGCGCCGCCGGGAGACCAGCCATTTTTATGCGCGCGCTGCTCATCCTCTTTGTTCGGGTACGAGACTTGAAGGGCTAGAAAGAATTCGCTGCGCGAATTGCGCCGCTCCAGGAAGTAGCGGCCCTCCGGGGTCCTGAAGTCCCGCTCGCGTTCTTTTTGTCCTACAGGACTCAAGCCCAGCGCCACCTTATACTCGCCGAGCAGATGGCTGCCGCTGTACAAATACAATTTGTGCTCCGCTTTGTGCACGACGATGCGGTCGGCGACGGCGATGTCTTCGGCGCGGGGTACCTGCGGGGTGGTCGCGCAGATCGCCAAAACCACGAGCAGCGACAGAGTTTTTGCTGAAATTGGGCCAATTCGCGTGATCATCGCCGCAAGTATACCAATTAGCTGCAACTCAATAATCGGCTCTAGCTCACGTCCCGGTATACTTAGGCAAATGCGCGCGCGCTCAGTTCCCGTCGTTTTGCTCCTCGCATCTGTGGCCGGCTGCGCCTCGCAGTCATCCACCAAGCCCGTCGAGTACTTGGATCCGCGAACCGCCATGACCGTGGGCTCGCTGAAGCAGCCGATTGAGCTGGTTCCGAGTGTCCACTCCGCAGGGATTGTAATTTTTGGCAAGCGTACGAGTTTTGCGTATTTAGGGCCCGTCGAGTGGGATCGAAGCGGCTCCTATGCGTATGGATTGTGGATACATGTAGCACCGGGAAATGATCGGTCGATGGCGGATATTCGCGCCCCGGCGTCGCTGACGCTCGTCCTGGATGGCGGCCCGCAGGTTCTGCAGCCGATCGATGCGCCCCCGCTGGGGCAGGGCGCCTACCAGCCGGTTGCCTCGTGGGGACAAACGGCCTATTTCGAACTCACCGTGCAGATGCTCAAGCTCATGGCGGCCAGCGAAAAGCTGCAACTCGATGTGCGCGCGGCGGATGGCTCGATCGTGAGCTTCGTTCCTTCCGCCGACACGCGCCCGGCCTTTAGCGACTACCTTCGCGCCCGCGGCATCACTGACGATTGATGGCTTCGACCCGCGGCAGCGCTATCGTCGTCCCCGGGCGAACGTCGCTGAAGTCCACGCCGGGGTTGTATTCGGCCACCAGCCAAACCGGCAGCTCCGGGCGCTGCTGCGCGATGATCCACAGGGATTCCCCGCGCTTCACCGTATAATTTTCCGTGCCGGAAATCCTATGGGTGGCAAAAAAGGCATCCTGCAGCTGCCGGTGATAGTCGCGCCGCGTCGCTTCAAATTGCGCCGCGCTCACCTTTGACAGGTCGAGTTTGACTTTGTGGCCGAGCGTCACCATTGCGTTCTTGCGCAGCCTGTTCAAGTTAAGCAGGGTCCGCGCACTGACTTTCGACCAGTCAGCGTAATGCCCGAGCGTTTCCGCAGCTTGCACGACCACGGTATTGTCCGCGCCGACGCTGTAGTCGGTGGTGTCCTGGCTGCCGGTCGGGGCGGCGGCCGGCAATAACGCCGTGCTCCCGGCCTGCCGTTCCGAGACCGGTTCGTTCGGCGGCGGCGACCTCGCGATCATGGCTTCCCGCGGCAACGGCGTGGCGAGCAGAGACTCCGGCGCTGGCGGCGCCAGGCTTTCGATCGGAGATTCCGGCGGCAAATAAGGCAAGGCGGGTGGCGCAGCCGTCGCGGAGGCGTCGGCCACGGCGGGCGCCGCCGGCGACGCGGCGGACTCGGCTGCGGCGGGCGGCTCAGCCGCCGCGGGCACCGCGCCGGCGATCTCGGCACGCGATGCCGGCATGGGTATGCGCACCAGGTCGCCGCGCGCCAATTGATGCGTATCGCTCCACCTATTCGCCGCGAGCAGCCGGGTCATGGATACACCGCTGGCGGCGGCGATGCTCGCCAGCGTCTCGCCGCGTCGCGCACGATGCATGCCGTCGTTTCTCTGTACGAGATAGCGCTGCGTCGCGGGAAGCCGCGCCCAGACGGCGGAAATCTCAGCCTGCTGCGGCGTGCCCGGTAGCCGCAGCCTATAACCGCGCGGCACTAAACGCTGCCCATTCCAAATCGGCGGCCGTAGTGCCGGATTCAATACGTGCAGTGCGCCGATATCGGCCTTGAAAGCCTTCGCGAGCGCATCGACGGGAATGTAGTCGGGCAGCACCACCAGGGTGCTGGTGGTGTCGGGCAGGTGCGTCAGCGGCCCGAAATATTTTTCGGCATTCCGGTCGACCTCGAGCGCCGCCAGAAACGCGACGTAGAAATTTCGCGACGCGAAGCCGAATGTCGATCCTTGATAGCGCTTGACGATCACCGCGATGTTGTCGGTCGCCAATTCGTCTTGCGCGCGCCGCAAACCGGCCGGTCCGTGATTGTAGGCGGTGACGGCCAGCGGCCAGGTGCCGAGCAATCGGTAGTTATACAGCATCAAATTCGCCGCCGCCTCGGTGGCGCTGTAAGGATCCAAGCGCTCATCGACCACACTGTCGACGCGCATGTAGCGCCTTGCGGTGGAAGGCATGAACTGCCACAGACCGGCGGCACCTACCCGGGAATACGCCGCCGGATTGAAGGACGATTCCACGTGGGGCAGTGCGCCTATTTCCGCGGGCACGCCGCGCTCCGCGAGAACCCGCGAGATGTTTGCCTCATAGGCCTGCGCGCGAATCAATCCCTCGTGGAAGCGATCGGCCTGCCCGAGCTGAAAACGAATGCGCTCAATCGCATCGCGAAATTGCGCCGGCGTGGGTTTTTCGCCGAAGGCGTGCAGGATGCGGCGCTCGTGCGCGCTCAAGTTCTCCGTGGCACCGGCAGCGAAACGTTTTAGCAGGTCCGCGTAGCGAGCCTTGCTCTGCGCCACCCGGCGCTCGCGCTGCGCCGGCGAATCCGCCGGATCGAAACGCAGCACTTCGTAAACCAACCCGAGATTCCAGTCATCGTGCAGCAATCCTTGATCGGTGGTGACCTCGGTGTAGACGCGAATCCAAAAGCGCACGTCTGTCTCGAGCTCTGGAGGGTGAACGAAGGGATCGGCTGTTGCGCCGCCGCTTGCCATCGAACTGAACAGGGGCGCGAGCAGAAGCGCACACAGCACCGCTCGAAACTTAAGAAAATTCAAGGGCCTCGACATAGGCCGACACCATACGCGAAATCCACAGCAGCATTGCCCGTGGGATTGTAAGATCTACGCCAAGCGGATAAAAATACGCGCGAGCATCGCGCAAGGAGTTATCAAATGACAATCGGCTATTCGGCGGCAACTGCAGCGTCCGGCGTCTCGCACTCTTGGCAAGCGATGGCCGCGAAGGTTCAATTTGCGTGCGCGGCCGTGCTGTTTGCCTGCCACAGTCTGGCCGCGGCGCCTGCGGCGCCCGCAGCACCCCAGCTGCCCGCCATTACGGAAAACTCATTTCGCTGCGTCACGCAGATGACGCATGTGCGGCACTACTACGTGGACAACCTGGCCGGAAATCTTGCGGGCACGGTTCACGCCGCGGAATCGACCACCGGCGAACCCTATCCGGTGGGTTCGGTGCTACAGCTCGTGCCCACCGAGGTGATGGTGAAGCGCGAGAAGGGCTACAACGCGGCCACGCACGACTGGGAATTCTTCGAGCTCGACATCTCCGCGGATGGTACGAAGATACGTACGCGCGGATTTGCCGAGGTCGTCAACCGCTTCGGCGGCAATTGCTTCGCATGCCACATCAAGGCGCAGCCGCAGTGGGACCTGATCTGCGACAACAGCCACGGCTGCGATCCCATTCCACTGACGCGGGCAATGACCGGTGCGCTGGCGCGTACCGACCCGAGGTGCAAGAATTCCGG
>DATMKO010000200.1:0-5328 GCA_035571175.1 Steroidobacteraceae bacterium
TTTGAACTTCACGGCGGCCGATTTTGCCGCGGTCGCCGACCGGATGGTGGCGGCGGCCGCAGAAATGCAGCGCGACGGCTGGTGGTGGTCGGCACCGCAGCTCACCAATAGAGCCATCAGACGCCGCCTGCTCGGGGAAATGCTTCAGGCCCGGTTCAGCTCGGGCTCGGGCTCTGCTTCGATTTCGCCCATCGGATCCATCAGTTCGCCGCGCAGCAAATAGAGCGGCGATTTCCAGTAGATCATCGCGTCATTGAATGGATCGGTCAGGATCTTGGTCGCCCATACCAGGCCGGTTTGCATGTTCTTCAAAAAAAACAGCTGCACGGTGCGGAACAGCAGAGCACCGATGCCGACGACCAGCCAGATTTCGCCCACATGGCGTATGAATCCCATGCCGCTGGTGTGCGCCTTGAATACCCCCAACAAGGTCGGATCCAGCCATAGCACCAGCGGCGCAAGCGCCCAGACCGCATGCAGTATCACCTTGCGGCGCAGATTGTATCCGACCTTGATGTTTTCCTTGTGTTCGTGGGTCGCGCGATTGACCTGGTCGTAGCCTTTCGGCTCGAAGAAGAAGTGGCCCGACTGGCGGCTGACCATCGACACTAGCCATCCGATCAGCGCGGATTTTACCGGGTCGAAGAACATGGTGATGTAGGCAATGATGAAGCTGACGGCGCTCAGAAAATGCAATGATTGGTTGATGCGGCTGTGGTGGTAATAGCGATGATCGTCCCACCGTTGAGTCTTAAGTTCCGCCAAAAAACTTTGCATGATGATTCCTTGAGTAAAGTGCGACAACGCTCAAGCTATGAAGCAAATATAGGAATTTCATTACAGCGCGATGACACAGTCCGCGTTGCAGCGGACTTTGCCCCAAAAACGAGAAACCCGTCGTCATCGTATCGTCATCCCCCCGTGAGAGTCTGCCGCCACATGAGAATCATGATCGTTACCGACGCATGGTTTCCGCAGACCAACGGTGTGGTCAGCACCTTGGCGCAAACCGCCGCATGGTTGGGCCGCTTTGGTCATGAAGTCAGGACCCTGACGCCGCGCGACTTTCGCAGCATGGCCTGCCCCACCTATCCCGAGATTCGCCTGTCGCTGTTTCCCCGCAAGAAGGTCGAGAGCGGCATCAGCGCATTCGCCCCGCAAGCGCTGCACATTGCCACCGAAGGCCCTCTGGGACTCACCGCACGGCGCGTTTGCTTGCAGCGCGGGATGCGCTTCACCACCTCTTATCACACGCAATTTCCGCAGTATCTGCGCGCGCGGTTTCCCATACCCCTGAAGGTATCCTATGCCTTCCTGCGGCGTTTCCATGCCGCCGCCGTGCGCTGCATGGTGAGCACGCCGTCGATGCGCGCGGAGCTCAAGGCACAGGGTTTTGAGAATTTGGCAACCTGGCGGCGCGGCGTGGATACCGAGATTTTCAAACCGAGACCCAAGGACTTCCTCGACCTGCCGCGCCCCGTCGCCGCCTATGTTGGACGCGTCGCCGTCGAAAAGAACATCGACGCATTCCTGAGCATGCCGTGGTCCGGCAGTAAAATGGTCATCGGGGACGGGCCGGAACGGGCACGGTTGGAACATGAGTATCCGGGCGCGATATTTACCGGATACAAATTCGCGGCGGATTTGGCGCGGCATTTGGCGGCTGCGGACGTCATGGTGTTTCCGAGCCGCACCGATACTTTTGGCCTGGTTAATCTGGAAGCCATGGCCTGTGGTGTTCCGGTCGCCGCCTACCCCGTGACCGGCCCCATCGATGTAATCGAGGATGGGGTCACCGGCGCGCTCGACCTGGACTTAGGCAAGGCGGCGTTGCGCGCGCTCAGGATCGATCCGCAGGCCTGCCGGGCGCGGGCGCTGCAATCGGGATGGGACGTCTCGAGCCGCGAATTTGAAAATAACCTGGTGCCCTGCTGCGATACCGCGGCACAGTTCGGCCCGGCTCATCCGAAGTTGATCTTGGCCTCGAGATTCGTGCGCGAATCGGCGCTCGACAATGCTTCTTCGAGCTCGATCCGGCCCTCGCGCACCAGGTTGTAAAGCGCGCTGTCGAAACTCAGCATGCCGCGCTCCGTGCCCGTGCGGATTGCTTCCTTGACGCCGATCACATCGCCTTTTTTGATGAGCTCGGAGATGTGCGGCGTATTCACCATCACCTCGGAAGCCGCGATCCGCGCGCCGTTCTTCCCGATCACCAAGCGCTGCGACAAGATGGCGCGCAGATACTGGGACAGGTCCAGGAATATCTGGTTGTGCTGATCGCGCGGAAACATGTTGATGATGCGGTCCAATGTTTCGGCGCAGTTGTTGGCATGCAGGGTGGCAATGCACAAATGCCCGGTTCCCGCGAGCGCGATCGCCGCCTCCATGGTTTCCCGATCGCGAATTTCACCGACCAGAATCACATCCGGCGCCGAACGCACCGCGCTGCGCAGCGCGCGTGCGAAAGACTTGGTGTCCAGTCCGACCTCGCGCTGATTTACAATCGATTTCTTGTTGGTGTGCAAGAACTCGATCGGATCCTCGATGGTCAATATGTGGTCGGAGGAAGTCTCGTTGCGGTAATTGATCATTGCCGCGAGCGTGGTCGATTTTCCCGCGCCGGCGGCGCCGACCATGAGAATCAGGCCGCGCTTCAGCATCACCAACTCTTTGTAGATGTCCGGCATGCCGAGATCTTCCAGCTTGGGCATGTCCGCGGTGATGTAGCGCAGCACCATTGCCGGATAGCCGCGCTGATAGAATACGTTGACGCGAAAACGGCCTAATCCAAGCTCGGAAATCGCGAAATCGATCTCCAGCTCGTCGTTGAAATGTTCGATCTGATCCTGCGTCATCAAACCCAAGGCCGCCTGGCGCACGGTCTCCGGCGTCAGAATCTGTTTGTTGACGGGAAAAATCTTGCCTTCGATCTTGATCTTGACGGGCGCGTTGCAGGTAAAAAATAGATCCGATGCCTTCTTCTCGACCATCAGTTTGAACAACGGCTTGGTGTTCATCACCTGAGCCGGAAGATCGGCTGGCACGCTCATGGGCTAAAATACCTGTCCTGCTTCTTCCTCGACGATCTGCAGCGATGGGCCGCCCTGTTCGGGATTCTTCATCTCGCGCTTGCTTTCCAATTTCACGCGCAGACGCAATTCGTTCTTCGAATCCGCGTTGCGCAGCGCATCTTCGTAGGAAATCAATCCCTGCTCATACAGTTCGAACAGCGCCTGGTCGAAGGTCTTCATCCCGAGTCGATTCGAGCGCGACATCACGTCCTTGATCTTGGCGACCTCGCCCTTGAAGATCAAATCCGAAATCAACGGCGATGCCAGCATGATTTCCATGGCGGCGATCCGGCCGGTTCCCGCTTCGCGCGGTATCAAGCGCTGTGAAATCAACGCGCGGATGTTCAGCGACAGGTCCATGAGCAGCTGTTCGCGCCGCTCCTCGGGAAAGAAATTGATGATGCGGTCGAGCGCCTGGTTCGAGCTGTTGGCGTGCAAAGTGGCCAGCACCAAGTGGCCGGTTTCGGCGAATTGAATGCCGTATTCCATGGTTTCGCGGTCGCGGATTTCGCCGATGAGAATCACGTCCGGCGCCTGGCGCAGGGTGTTCTTCAGCGCCAGGTGCCAGCTCTCGCAATCGACACCCACTTCGCGGTGCGTGACCACGCAGCCTTTATGGGCGTGCACGTACTCCACCGGATCTTCGATCGTGACGATATGGCCGCGGGTCTTTTCGTTGCGGAAGCCGACCATCGCCGCCAGCGACGTGGATTTACCGGAGCCGGTGCCCCCCACCAGTATCACGAAGCCGCGCTTGGAGAGCACGACTTCCTTCAGCACGGGCGGCAGCTCGAGTTCCTCGAGCGTCGGGATCTTGGCATTGATGGTACGCAGGACGGCACCGGTGTGGCCTTGTTGTATGAAGGCGCTGACGCGGAAGCGCCCGATGCCGGGTGGCGCAATCGCGAAATTGCACTCCTTGGTCCCGTCGAATTCCTTGGTTTGCCGATCGTTCATGATGGCGCGCACCATGCCGGCGCTCTGCTCGGGACTCAAGGAACGGTCGGATTGCGGCCTGATCTCGCCATCCACCTTGATGGCCGGCGGGAAGCCTGCGGTTATGAAGAGATCGGAGCCCTTCTTCTCGACCATGCGCCGCAGCAGATCTTGCATCAGCCGTATGGCTTGTTCGCGTTCCATTTAGATGCTGTCCTTGTTCTGTGCCTTGTACTTGGCTTCTTCGCGGCTGACCACGCCTTTTTGCACCAGCTCCGTCAGGCATTGATCCAGGGTTTGCATGCCCTGACCCTGGCCGGTCTGAATGGCCGAATACATTTGGGCTATCTTACCTTCGCGAATCAAGTTGCGTATCGCCGGAGTGCCGATCATGATTTCATGCGCTGCAATACGGCCGCCGCCGACGCGCTTCATCAAGGTCTGCGATATAACGGCCCGCAAGCTTTCTGACAACATGGCGCGCACCATGTCCTTCTCGGCGGCCGGAAATACGTCGACGATGCGATCGATGGTCTTGGCGGCAGAACTGGTATGCAGGGTGCCGAACACCAGATGTCCGGTCTCCGCCGCAGTCAACGCCAAGCGGATGGTTTCCAGGTCGCGCATTTCGCCGACCAGCACCACGTCCGGATCTTCACGCAGAGCCGATCGCAGCGCCTCGCTGAAGCCCAAGGTATCGCGATGTACTTCGCGCTGATTGACCAGACAGCGCTTGCTCTCGTGCACGAACTCGATCGGATCTTCGATGGTTATAATGTGATCCGGACGGTTGTCGTTGCAGTGATTGACCATGCCCGCCAGTGTGGTCGACTTGCCGGATCCGGTCGGCCCGGTGACCAGAACGAGGCCGCGGGGGAGCATGCATAAATCTTTGAAGGTCTTAGGCGCGTTCAATTCGTCCAACGTCAGGATGTTGGACGGAATATTGCGGAATACCGCGCCGGCGCCGCGATTTTGGTTGAAGGCGTTGACACGAAAACGCGCCAGCTTGGGGATCTCGAAGGAAAAGTCAGTCTCGAAGAACTCCTCGAAAGCCTTGCGCTGCTTGTCGTTCATGATGTCGTACACCATGCTGTGCACTTCCTTGTGCACCAGCGCCGGCATGTTGACGCGCTTCATGTCGCCGTCCACGCGGATCATCGGCGGTACGCCAGCCGAGAGATGCAAATCCGACGCATTGTTCTTCACCGCAAAGGCGAGAAGCTGCGCGATATCAACCGCCATTTACGGCTCCTAATTCGACTGGTTCAAGGCACGAACAGTATATAAGAGGGTGTTGTCACCCAATATGTTAATTGAT
>DATMKO010000201.1:0-2594 GCA_035571175.1 Steroidobacteraceae bacterium
ACCCGATCATCCGCGCTCAGTGATTTGAGTGCAGCTTCGAAGGCATCTGCGTTGTCGATGGGCACCAGCATGCGGTTCGGACCCGCCGGATCCGTCGCCCAGCGGTTGAAGCCGGGATTCAAAGCAATCAATTCATCGTAGCTGGTGCCGGCCAATTGCGCCGCGACCTTCAGGTCGATTTGCGAATCGGTGTCGATGACCGCGAAGTAGGGTTCGTTGGGTATCACCGCGAATTCCAGGCCGTAGCGCTCTGGCTCGGCCATCAGGCGCTTCATTGCGAGCAGCTTCGGCACGTAGGCGCGGGTTTCGGCCGGCAGGCGCAAATGCCAAAAATCCGCCTTTTTGCCGTTGGCGATGTTGTAGTCGAGCTCTCGCTGCACGTTGTTCTCACCGACGTTGTACGCCGCAATCGCCAGCAGCCAGTCGCCGTTGAATTGATCGTGCAGCGCCTGCAGATAGTCGAGCGCCGCCCGCGTCGATTCGATCACGTCGCGCCGGCCGTCGTACCACCAGTCCTGCTTCAAGCCGAAGCGCACGCCGGTGCCCGGGATGAATTGCCACAGGCCCGCGGCGCGTCCCGAGGAATAAGCGAAGGGCTCGTAGGCGCTTTCCACCACGGGCAGCAGCGCAAACTCCAGCGGCATGCCGCGAGATTCGGCCTCGGTGACGATGTGGTACATGTAGCGCTGCGCGCGCTGAAATACCCTCTCCAGATATTCCGGATTGTGTTCGTACCAGGAAAGTTGGGTATCGATCGCCGGCTCTTGGACTTCGTCGAAGGCGAAGCCTGCGCGCATCCGATCGAACAAATCGTCGTAGTCCTCACCGTTGTGATGCTGCCATTCGCGCGGCATGGCCAGTGTGGGCGGCGCGCCTGCGGCGGCGGCAGCATCGGCCCCCGCGATCGGCGCCTCCGCTTCCGCTGCCGCGGGCGCCGGCATTTCAACGCGCGGTCGTTCGGGCGCCGCCGGCTGATGCGCGCAGGCGCAGAGGCCCAATATGAGGCAGCCCAAGGAGAAGTTACGCGCGGAATGGGCCATGAGATATCCGCTCAGCGGAACTGATCCTTCCAGGCGCGCAATACGGCGAACACCTCTTCGGGCGTCTCGAGCTTCGTGCCGGCGCGCTGTTCCGCGGTGGCGCGAATGCCGGGCTTGTCGCAGCGCAGAAACGGATTCACGCGAATTTCCAAACTCAAGCTCGAGGGCAGGGTGGGACTGCCGGCCGCGCGAATTCTCGCCACGCTTTCTTGATATTCGAGTGCAGCGGCGTTGGTCGGCTCGACCGTCAAGGCAAAGCGCAAATTGGCGGCCGTGTATTCATGACCGCAATAGACTTGAGTTTCCGGCGGTAAATTCCGCAATCGATCCAAAGAAGCATTCATCTGCTTAGGCGTACCCTCGAACATCCGGCCGCAGCCGGCACTGAACAGCGTGTCTCCACAAAAAACTGCGCCGTGCCCCCAAAACGCGATGTGGCTTAAGGTATGCCCGGGGATTTGCAAAATCTCGAAGCTAAGTCCCAATCCCTCAAATTCGCAGTGCTCGCCATCCTCCACGGTGAGGCTGCGATTCGCGATGCGCGCGTCGTTGGGTCCCACCACCGGCACCTGGCGGTGGCGCAACAATTCGGGCACCCCGCCAATATGATCGGGATGATGGTGAGTCAGTAAAATGGCGGCTAAGCTTGTGCTCGAGCGCTTAAGATCGGCGATAACGGGTGCTGCATCGCCCGGGTCTACCGCGACCACCTGAGCAGGGTCTCGAGGCGACTCGATGAGCCAAATGTAATTGTCCGAAAATGCGCGCACCGGGCGCACGTTGAGGTGCGTAGCATGGAATGACATTTTGCGGCGTATTTAACCTGTAACATTGGAACTTCGCTAGTGTTTTTGATCTAGGAGTCTTGGTTGGAACCGACGATGGACAACTCTGCGGACCATTGGTTCGACGGTCCTTTGGGCGCGCGGGTGCTGCGCGAAGAAGCGGCACTGGCGCCGTTGGCCCTCGACAATGTTTTCGGCTTCGAGCTGCTGCAAGTCGGCGCCTGGGGCCCCTCGCGGCACTTGCTGGATGGTGCCCGCACCCAACACACGACGCTGCTGGCGCCCGATTTCGGCCCCGGCGTCACGCTGTGTGCGCCCCTTGATACGCTGCCCTTCAGGTCCGATTCCATCGACGCGATTTTTTTGCCCCACACCCTGGAGCAGGTCGAGGACCCCTATGCGGTGCTGCGCGAAGCTGAGCGCGTGCTGACCGGAGAGGGCTGTCTCATGATTTGCGGCTTCAATCCCTTCAGCGGCTGGGGCGCGCGGCGCGTGTTTGCCCGTTATTTGGGAAGGCCCGCGTTTCCGCCGGGCACGCAGCGCATGCTGTCGGAACGCCGGCTGCGCGACTGGGTGGCGCTCTTGGGTTTCGATGTCGACAGCGTGTACGGATACTTAGGTTTGCTGCCCCTTAAAGGGCGCGCGCCCAGATTATCCGACGATGGCACGCCCATCCTTGAGGCGCGGCCGCGTGCTGCGCTCACCGCGGGGGCTTATTTGCTGAAGGCGCGCAAACGCGTGCCGACCTTGACGCCGATTCGTCCGCGGC
>DATMKO010000202.1:0-15518 GCA_035571175.1 Steroidobacteraceae bacterium
GAATTCGTCGCCGGCCAACCGGCCGATCACCGCGTCCTTGTGCAAATTTCGGGTCAGCCGTTCGCTCAAGATCTCCAGGGTTCGATCGCCGGCGGCATGGCCGAAGGTGTCGTTGACCTCTTTGAACCGGTCCAAGTCCAGATACAGGAGCGCGAGCGAGCGCTGATTGCGTCGCGCACGTGCGATTGCCTGCTGCAATAGATGCTGGAACTGCATGCGATTCGGCATCTTCGTAAGCGTGTCGTATCGGGCCAGGTAGCGGATGCGGCGTTCGGCGCGCTTGCGCTCCGTGATGTTGCGCGCCACGTAAATGTTGCCTTGAAACTGCGGATCTTCCGTGGTGATCGCCGAACTGGCCATCGACACCGGGATGGTTTGCCCACGGGCGGTGCGCAGCACCGTCTCGCGCGCTTCGGGCGCGGAAGTGGTCAAATCGAAGGCGCTGCGATGCACTTCATCGATGAAGCCGATCAGCGGCTTGCCGAGCAATTCCGCCTCGGTGTAGCCGAGGAGATGCTGCGCGGCTTCGTTGCAGCTTTTGACCAGGCCGTCGGGAGAGGTGACCAAGACCGAGTCGCTCAAGCTGTTGAGCACGGTATTCAGATAGTTCTTGGTAATGGTGGTTTCGTTCAGCTTCTGCCGCATGCGTTCGAGCGCGAACTGCAGATCGCCGAGTTCGTCGTGGCGCTGCACGGCGAGCGGCCGGGTGTAATCGCCCTCGCCGATCCGATCGGCGCTCTTCACCAAGGCGGATATCGGGGCCGACAGCCGCCGGGCGATGAACCAGGCTCCGAGCAGACCGCCCACAATCAGCAGCGGCAGCGTGAGTCCGGCGAGCACGCCGCCGACCCGCTTGGTCTGAATGCCCTGTTTGCTGAGCAATTGCGCGCGAATACTGGACAGCGTCTCCTGCATTTCGGCGCGGCTCATCCAAATCCTGAGAGTGCCGACGCCCTGCACATCGCGCTGCATGACGAACGGATCCGAGGTACCGGGCCGCGCGGCAGGATTGCTGCCGGAATACAAAACGTTGTTGTGCGCGTCCAAGACCTCGACGCGCTCGATGTCGTGCTCGTCGAGCAACCTGCCGGCGATGGTTGCAACGGCGGCGCTGTTGCCTTGGCGGAGCGCCGCGGCCAGGGGGGCCTTGGTGGCGTTGCTCACGGAATTGGCGCGAGCCTCCAGGTCGGCTTCCAGTTTCTGCTCGACCGTGACATAGGTCAGCTGGTTGGCATCGGCTGCGTTGAGGCGGCGCTCATAGTACGCAAAGCAGGCCAGAATCAGCAGCAGCAAGGCGCTGACGCCTACGGCAAGGAGCAAATAGTTGCTTTTAAGGCTGCGCACCATCGGGCACTGACCCTCGTTTCCCAAAAGGGTGATGATACTCGTTCATGGCAAACCCTATAAGGGGCGAGGGTACAATCGCGCCTGATGGACGACCGTTATGCGCATTGACATTTTTTCCGACACCGTATGTCCTTGGTGCTATCTGGGAAAGCGGCGTTTCGAACTTGCGCTCGCCACGCGGCCGCAGTACGAGCCGCGGGTCACCTGGCGTCCGTTCGAGCTGAATCCCGACATGCCGATCGAAGGGCTCGACTACGCGGCTTTTATCGCGGCCAAAATGGCCGAAGATCCGGCGCTGGCGGACCGGCATGCGGAGCTTGTGCGCTTGGGCGAGAGCAGCGGCATTAAATTTCGATTCGATTTGATCGGGCGAGTTCCCAATACCCGAAGGTCGCACTTGCTGATTGCACACGCCGCGCGCTGCGGCCTGCAAGGCCGGGTCAAGGACCGCATCATGCAGGCCTACTTCGAAGAAGGTCGCGACATCGGCGACCCCGAAGAGCTGGTACGGCTGGGTGCCGAAGCAGGGCTCATCGAGGCCGAAATCCGCAATGTGCTGATACTGCGGGTGGGCCAGGACGGCGTCGTGGCGGCGGAGCGGCACGCGGCGGTTTTGGGAATAACCGGCGTTCCCACGCTGGTTTTCGACGGCCAATACACTATTTCCGGCGCTCAGGAGGCGGCGACCTTCGCCCGAATTTTGGATCAGGTGGCCGAATTCGCCACCGCTCGCGGGGTCGCTTCGTGAATGCCGACGAACTGACCGGGCAGGCGCGCACTCATATCGCCGCCCTCGCAGATCCCGATTGCATGCTGCACGCTCAAGTGGTTCGGCCCTTTCTGAATTTACGCCGCGCCGCCAAGGCCCAGGGGTTCGATCTTAAGCCACTGAGCAGTTTTCGCGATTTTGCCCGTCAACTTGAGATTTGGAATGGAAAGTTCAGCGGCGTGAGGCCGATGTACGATGACTCGGGGGTGCAGCTCGATGCGGCTGCGCTCACGCCTTTCGAGCGCGTCCATGCAATTTTGTTGTGGTCCGCGCTGCCGGGCGCCAGCCGGCATCATTGGGGCACGGAATTGGATTTGATCGACGGCCTGGCGGGTGCTTCAGGCTACCGCGACAAGCTTACGCCGCAGGCTTTCGCGCCGGGAGGGCCGTTCGCGCCGCTCGCCGAGTGGCTCGAGATTCATGCGCCTCGGTTTGGATTCTTCAGGCCTTATCAAGGCAAGCGCTCCGGCGTGCAGCCCGAACCCTGGCATTTCAGTTTTGCGCCGATTGCCGAAATTGCCCGTCGCGCATTGAGTCCGTCGGTATTGCGTACGGCGATCGTTGCCGCACCGCTATTGGGTAAGGAACTGGTACTCGAGCATCTCGATGAACTGCACGCTCGCTATGTCGCGACCATCGACCTGCCCTAGTAGGCCCAGAGTTCCTTCAGTCGATTCAGCATCAGCCCGCGCACCTCGCCGATCTGCGTGTCGTCCGAGGTGAACAGGGGCGGATTTCGCCGCAGCATGGGCCAGCGCTCGGTGCGCAAGACGCGGCGCAGATAACCCAGATTGCGGTCGATGGCCTCCAGGTAGGGATTTCTGCCGCCGAACAGCGGCTCGACGTAGCGGTAGGCATGCTCGAACTCGCCCTCGAGGCGCTCGATGCGCGTTTCGCGCACGAATTCCGGAGTCTGGCGCAACAAATCCAGGCCCGAGCTGTATTTGACCTGCAGCAAGCCATCGATGCCGGTCGCGGCGGCGATTCCGCCGAGCACGAATTCCGGATATAACCGGTCGCGGCACTTCTCGAGATAGCAGCGATCCGCCATCTGCGCGATCAAATCCGCGGTGCCGAGCAGGTGCCCCAATTTGCGGTCGCGCGGATCGGCGAGCTGGATATCCTTGAGCTTGATCTCGTAGCCGGTGAAATGCACGATTCGCGTCGAAATCGGCACCCAGTTTTCCATGCCGATGCTCGGCAGGTAGCGGGCCAGAAAGCGCGCGCTGCGCGTCACGTGATACAGGGTGAACTCGGCACCGTTGCTGTGGACCCGGTCGTCGAATTCCCGAATGTAGCCGGCATCGTGAAACAGCGAGGTCACCAGTCCCATGGCCGCCCGCTCGCTGCCGAAGCGCGATCGACTCTCGACGCTGCGCTCGTAGCCCACCAGGAGGCGCGCCATGGCCAGCGTCATGTCCAGGGAGTGCTGCCGGTCGTGGTACAGCGTGTCGACCCCGTGATAGCCGGGCATGCGGCCGGTGAACAGCTTGTCGAAGTCGTCAAACGCAATGGCGATTTTTTCGAAGGATTCGCCCGGCCAGGCCGCGGCGTAGAGTTCACGGACCGCGGCGCTTACCGCGGCTGTGGAACTTACCTGGACGGAATTCGCGACGTCGTAGTCGTTACGTCTAAGGTCGTACATCGCAGGGAGTTTAAGCTCTTGCAGGACACGGCGCCATGGACCTACTTCTCTTTTGGGCCGTGATCCTCATCTGCCTGGCATTAAGTCAACGAACTCGCAAGGTCGGTATTTAGTAAACCTTGAGGCCGCCGAATTTGCGCTTTATGCGCCTGGCCAGGGTCGCATAGCCCAGCCAAAAGCCGCCGCAAAGCGCAAGTGCAACCGCTACAGCCGCGATCAAGGTTCCCATGATGCCGCCGCCGGATGGCGCCCTGAATCCAACTGCGGGCGCCGCCGCGGGGCCAATTGCAGTCGACGTGCTATCCCGCGCTGCAGCAAGATCAGCCCGGGCCTGCTCAAGCTCCCGGGTCAGCCGCTCCACCTCCTTGCGCGCGGCCGCCTCGGCCAGCGCCGGAGTGGTCGCACGGCTGCGATCCAGCTCTTCTTCCAGCTGCTTGACCCGGACAATGGCCGGTTCCTTCGTGGTCAGGTAGGCCGACTTTACCCAGCCGGTAGTCCCGTCGCTCAAGCGCACTTGAGTGAATTCTCCGCTTCCGGCGAGCGCCTCGACGCTGGTTCCGGAGTGCAACGTGGCCAACCGCTGCCCTTGATTGTTCTGCTCGGCGTAAACCCCGAGCACCAGCTCATCGCTGACATACGCCGGGCCCACAATCGGGGCTGCCAGGCTGAGCGCCGCCGGCGCGAGCGCCGCCAGCAGTCGCAGCGCCAGCGCCAATTTGCGCTTAAGGTACCGATTCACGCTGCTATTCCGGTTTGTTTGAGCAGTGGCCGCACATCCGGTTGGCGTCCGCGAAACCGCACGAACGCGTCCATTGCGTCGACGCTGCCGCCGCGCGCCAAAATGGAGTCGCGAAAACGCGTCGCCGTGGAAGCGTCGAACACGCCGGCCTCTTCAAACGCTTCGAAGGCATCGGCCGCCAGCACCTCGGCCCACTTGTAGCTGTAATAGCCGGCGGCATAGCCGCCGGCGAAGATATGCGCGAAACTCGCCGGCATGCGATTGAACGCTGCCGCCGGCACCACAGCCACCCGTCGCCGTACCGCGGCCAGCGTCGCGGCGACATTTGCTCCCAGCTTGTCGTCAAAGTTTGCGTGCAATTCAAAATCGAAACTGGCGAGCTCGATCTGCCGCAGCGTGTCCAGCGCGGCGTTGAACGTGCGCGTACCCACCAAACGTTGCAGCATGTCGACAGGCAGGGGTTCGCCGCTGTCGACATGCGCCGAAATGAGCGGCAGAACCTCTGCACGCCAGACGAAGTTTTCCATGAATTGGCTGGGCAGTTCCACCGCGTCCCACGCGACGCCGTTGATGCCGGCAATGCTCGGATACGCCACGCGCGTCAGCATGTGATGCAATCCATGGCCGAATTCGTGAAACAGCGTGATCACCTCGTCATGGGTCAACTGCGAGGGCGCCGCGGCCGCCGGCGCCGTGAAATTGCACACCAGCTGCGCAACCGGCAGCGCCGTTCCCGAAGGCAATGATTTGGCGACCACGCATTCATCCATCCAGGCGCCGGCGCGCTTTTCGCTGCGCGAATAAGGATCGAGGAAGAAGCCGGCCACCAAGCGATCGTCCTTATCGATCAGATCGTAGTAGCGCACGCTCGGATGCCAGACGCCGACGTCGGCGCGCTCGCGGACGCGGATGCCATAGAGCCGGTGGATCAGCGCAAACAATCCGCTCAAAACTTTCGGCAGCGGAAAATACGGACGCAGCGCCTCTTGCGACACCTTGAAACGGCTTTCCTGCAGCCGTTCGCCGTAGAACGCCATGTCCCAGGCGTTGAGTTTGCGGCCGGCGAATTCCTCCAGATCCATGTATTCCTCGCGCGCCGCGGGCATGCAGCGCCGCGCCAGGTCCTCCAGAAAGGCGAGCACCTGCTTGCTGCTTTTCGCCATGCGGGTGGCCAGGGCGTACTCGGCGTAATTGCCGAAACCCAGCAACTTGCTGAGTTCATGACGCAGCGGCAGGATTTCCGCGATGATGGCGTTGTTGTCGAAGCGTCCGGCGCTCGGCCCCAATTCCGATGCGCGGGTGATCCACGCTTCGTATATGTCGCGGCGCAGCTGCTCGCTCTCGGCGCTGGACATGATCGTCATGTAGGTCGGCTGATCGAGTTTGAACAGCCATCCGGCTTGATTTGCTTCGCGCGCATCGGCCGCGGCGCGATCGATGGTGTTGGCGGGCAGTCCGGCGAGTTCCGCGCTGTTGCTGACGCTGCGCGTGTAGGCGCGGCCGGCGTCGAGCACATTTTCCGAAAACTTGGTCGCTAGCTGCGCCAACCGCTGCGCCACTTCCCGGTAGCGGGTTTTGGCTGCGGGCGGCAAATCGACGCCGGCCAGCCGAAAATCGCGCAACGCGTTCTCGAGGACCTTGCGCTGTGGCGGATCGAGCGCGTCGCCCTCGGATTTGAGCACGTGAAGATAAGCGGCCTGCAGCGCAGCGTTCTGCCCCAGTTCCGAGGAATATTCGGTGAGCAAGGGCACGCAATCGTTGTACGCCTCGCGCATCTGCGGGGAATTGGCCACCGCGTTCAAATGCGCGATCGGGCTCCACGCGCGGCTCAAGCGGTAGCTCAACTCCTCGACCGGCGCCACCAGCGACGCGAATGTCGGATTGGCTTGCGCGGTCAATTCCTCGACGCGCGCGCGATTTTCCGCCAGCACCTTTTCCAGCGCCGGACGCGCATGGCTCGCCTCGATACGCCCAAAGGCGGGCAACTCGCCAAGATCCAAAAGTGGGTTGTTCACAGCATTCAGATTCTACCAGACGCGCTGCTACATCCTGCCCGAGGCGGCGGTGCCGCGGGCGAACACGTATCATGCATCCCTCTGTAATTTGAGCGAGGAGACCACTGGTGGCGGACTTGGTATTCGATCTCATCAGCGTCGGCGGCGGCAGCGGCGGTCTGGCCTGCGCGCAGCGTGCGGCCGAATATGGCGCCAAGGCTGCCGTGATTGAACCCCACCGTCTGGGGGGCACCTGCGTGAACGTGGGCTGCGTCCCCAAAAAAGTCATGTGGAACGCGGCAGGTGTCGCGTTGAGTCTCGGCGATGCCAACGACTACGGCTTCGATGTCGCGCCGGGCGACAACGATTGGGCCATGCTCAAAGCCAAGCGCGATGCCTATGTTTTGCGGCTGAACGGGATCTACGAGCGCAATCTCGAGGCCAAGGGTGTTGCCTACGTTCGCGGCGCCGCGCGTTTCCTCGACCAGCGCACCCTCGAGGTGAATGGCCGGCGCATGAGCGCACAGCACATCGTGATCGCCACCGGCGGCAAACCGTGGGTCCCCGATTTGCCGGGCGCCGGGCTCGGCATCACTTCGGACGGTTTTTTCGAGCTTGAGGCGCGCCCGCAGCGCGTCGCCGTCATCGGCAGCGGCTACATCGCCTGCGAATTGGCCAGCGCCTTCCGTGAACTCGGCAGCCAGGTGGAACAGTTCATCCGCAAGGAACGGCTGCTGCGGAATTTCGATGCGATGCTTGGCAAGTCCTTGATGCGCGAAGTTCGCGCGCAGGGAATCGCCATTCACGAACACGTCGTGCCGGCCGCCGTGCGCGCCGAGTCGGGCCGCAAGACCTTGGAGGCGGAGGACGGCCGCAGCTTTGGCGGCTTCGATTGTCTGTTATGGGCAGTCGGCCGCGAGGCCAATGTGGCGGCACTCGATCTGGACAAGGCGGGGGTTGCTGTCGATGACAACAACTACGTGATCACGGATGCCTTCCAGAACACCAGTGCGCCGCGGGTGTATGCGATCGGCGATGTGGCGGGACGCGCCGCCCTGACCCCGGTGGCGATCGCCGCGGGGCGGCGCTTGAGCGATCGTTTGTTCGGCGCTGACCATACGCGGCATTTGGAGTACAGCACGATTCCCACGGTAGTGTTCACGCATCCGCCCATCGGCACCGTGGGAGCGAGCGAAGCCGAGGCTCGCGCGCAGTTCGGCGATGCCGTGAAAGTGTACGTGGCCGACTTCACGCCGATGTACCACGCGCTGACGACGCGAAAAACGCATACCGACATGAAGCTCGTGTGCGTGGGAGCGGAACAGCGCATCGTCGGTTGCCACATCATCGGCACCGGCGCCGATGAAATGTTGCAGGGCTTTGCGGTGGCGATCCGCATGGGTGCCACCAAGGCGGATTTCGACGACACCGTGGCCATACACCCGACCAGCGCGGAAGAGCTGGTCACGATGCGCTGACGCTGCGTGCGGCGCCAGCCCTACGCGTGCTGCGCCAATGCCTGCAGCACCGGTTGGGTATCGGGCCGGATGCCCCGCCACAGCAGGAACGACTCCGCGGCCTGTTCCACCAGCATGCCCCATCCTAAGGTGGTACGTGCCGCGTGCAGGGATTTGGCCCACACGGTGAAGGGCGTATCGCCGCGGCCGTAAGCCATGTCGTAGCAGACGCTTTCCTCGCCGACGAGGCCCGCCGGCAGTTCCGGCATCTCACCCTGCAGGCTGGCCGACGTGGCGTTGAGGATGAGATCGTACGCTGGCCCATTCACCTCGGCGAACCCGCAGCCGGTAATCTCGCCCATGTCGGCGAATTCCTTGGCCAGTTTGCGGGCGCGGTCCGGCGTCCGGTTGGCGATGACCACCTCGCGCAAGTCGCGTTCCATCAAGGGCCCGAGTACGCCGCGCACTGCGCCCCCGGCACCGAGAATGAGCACACGTTTATCGGCCAATGCCAATCCTAAATTTTTCTCCAAATCCGCCGTGAGCCCGAGACCGTCGGTGTTATCACCCAACAGGGACGTGTCCTCGAAAAAAGCGATCGTGTTGACG
Organism: Steroidobacteraceae bacterium; assembly: GCA_035571175.1. Classification (GTDB taxonomy): domain Bacteria; phylum Pseudomonadota; class Gammaproteobacteria; order Steroidobacterales; family Steroidobacteraceae; genus Bog-1198. Next base: position 8,561 of record DATMKO010000202.1, read on the forward strand.
GCGCGCGCCCGTTCGGCGCGCGGCGTGAGCTCGTTCACCAGTTCCGCGGCTGCCTGCTTGTGAGGCACGGTGACGTTCAGGCCCTTGAGGCCGGCCGCGAACAGGCGCAGCGCATCGCGCCGAAAACTATCGGGGCTCATGTCGAATAATCGATACACCAGATTCTGCGCCGTCGCCTTCGCGAACATTCCATGTATGAACGGCGACCAGCTATGCGTGATGGGATGACCCGCGACCCCATACTGATCGGGCGCTTCAATCGCTGCGCTTGCGCTCACTCTGCCAGCCACTCCGCCGCGCGTTTTGCAAAATAGGTCAGTATGCCGTCGGCACCGGCGCGCTTGATGCATAGCAGCGCTTCCAGTGCCGCGGCGCGTTCATTCAACCAGCCGTTGCCGGCGGCAGCCATGATCATGGAGTACTCGCCGCTTACCTGATACACGAACGTGGGCAATCCGAAGCGGTCCTTGACGCGGCGCACGATGTCCAGATAAGGCAGGCCCGGCTTGATCATCACCATGTCGGCACCTTCGGCGATATCGAGCGCCACTTCGCGCAGCGCCTCATCGGAATTGGCGATATCCATCTGGTAGGTGTGCTTGCCGCCGCTGCCCAACTGGGCAGCCGATCCCACCGCATCGCGAAACGGGGTGTAAAAGCTCGATGCATACTTGGCCGCGTAGGCGAGAATCCGGGTATGGATCAAACCGGCGGCCTCGAATGCAGCGCGAATCGCGCCGATGCGTCCGTCCATCATGTCCGAGGGGGCGACGATATCGGCGCCGGCGTCGGCATGCGAGCGCGCCTGGCGTACCAGAGTCTCCACGGTCAAATCGTTCAGCACATAACCCTTGGCGTCGATCAGGCCGTCCTGCCCATGGGTCGTGAACGGATCGAGCGCCACGTCCGTGATCACGCCGAGCTCCGGAAACGCCTTCTTCACGGCGCGCACGGCGGTCTGCGCGATGCCGTCAGGATTCCAGGATTCCCGCGCGTCCAGGGATTTTTTGGCTTCGGGAGTAACCGGAAACAGCGCGATTGCCGGGATCTTGAGCCGCATCAGCGCCTCGCACTCGCGCAGCAATTGGTCGACGGAAAGCCGTTCGATGCCGGGCATGGAGGCGACCGGCTGCCGGTCGCCGCGTCCCTCGACGACGAAAATCGGGTAAATCAACGAATCTGCCGTCAGCTGGGTTTCCCGCATCAGACGGCGGGAAAACGCATCGCGCCGCATGCGCCTCATACGGGTGCTTGGAAATGAATTCCCGGGCGTTCCGGTCATCTTGGCTATGACTCCTCTGTTCTGCTTTGGTGCTGCAAATTCGCCGGGCCCGTGCCCGCTCAAGCCCCCTGCCCGTCGGCGCCACCGGCGTAACGCGGTAATATCGCGTGGGCCAAACTTCAAGCCGGGTGCTGATTTATACATGAACGATGCGATTGGCGGAAATCAGCGGCGCGCCCGGTTCCAGGCGCTGTGCCAATCGCTGCGTCCGGATCTGTTGCGCTTCGCATTCTGGTTGTGCCGCGACCGAGCTCTCGCCGAGGACGTGGTCCAGGAAAGCATGCTGCGGGCGTGGAAGGCGCAGGATTCGCTCCTGGACGAAGGCGCGGCCAAGCCTTGGTTGTTGACCATCATCCGCCGCGAATATGCGCGCACCTTCGAACGTAAACGCGTGCCAACGGTGGATGTCGACGAACTCATCGCCAACGAGGAGCCGATGCTGGCGGCCGCCGAGGAACAGGATCTTCGAGAATTGCGCGCCGCGCTGTTCAATCTGCCGATCGAATACCGCGAGCCTCTGGTGTTGCAGGTGCTGATGGGTTTTTCGACCGCTGAAATTGCGCGCGAACTCGATCTTTCGGGTCCGGCGGTGCTGACGCGCCTGTTCCGTGCGCGCAATCGGCTGCGCGCGGCCATGGGCGAAGAGATCGGCGCGGACGGCGAAGAATGATGGACCACGCGCGCTATCGAATGCTGCTCTCCGCAGATCCCCACAGCAGTGATCCGGAGCTGCGTGCGCACCGGGACGGCTGCGCGGAGTGCAGCCTCTATACGGAGCAGCTGCTGCGCTTTGAGTCGCGGCTCGAACGCGCTCTGCAGGTGGATATTGCGTCGCCTGTGCAGGTGTTGCCGTTTGCGCGTAGCGCCGCGACGCGCCAGCCCAAGTCGTGGCGCTGGTTGGCGATCGCGGCCAGCGTGCTTTTATGCGTCGTGGTCGCGGCGGGGATTTGGATCGTACTGCCGGGAGCCAGCCTCGCCGCCGACGTGGTCGCGCACATGGCGGGGGAGCCCCAGGCATGGAAGCTCACGGATGTCGCGGTAGCGGACACCGAGCTGAACGACGTGCTGAGCGATTCCAAGCTGCGCTTGAGCGCGGCCGCGGGTATTGTCAGCTATGCGGCAAGCTGTGCCTTCCGGGGACATCGGGTGCCGCATCTGGTGGTGCAAACGCCCTCCGGACCGGTGACCGTCATGGTGCTGGTGCATGAATCGGTGAGCCGGCCGACCCAGTTCGACGAGCAAGGCTATCGGGGAACCATCGTGCCGATGCCGGGCCACGGCAGCATTGCCGTTCTCATGCAGGATCCCGGCGGCGCGCATGTGCGCGATCTGCAGAGCATCACCGCGCAAGTACGCGATTCAATCTTCTGGACGCGGTGAGACCGGCCTTCCGGCTTCTAGATCCCGACCTCCGCCAGCAGGTCAATGAGCCGCCGCGCACTCGCCGCCAGCGTCGGGTGCAGGGCTTCGAACTGCACGGCGACTCGTTCCAGACGATCCGGGAGCGACCTATCCGGAGGCAGGGTATCGGCGCCTTGGCGCTCTACCATGCGCTTGATGTCGGGAAGAATCTCCTCGAGCGCCTGGCGCGTTGCCGGATCGTCGCCGTGCGCGTCGGAGAGTTCTGCATGCAGCTTGGCGAGCCGCTCGCGCAAAGTGTTTTGATCCATCGATCTCCCCTTGAGGCTGGCGAGCCTTATTGTGCCATTCGCTCGGGCGTGAGGCGGGCTACTTCGACGTAACCGGCTCCCGCGGCCGCGATTCCTTGATGAATCGCGCCATAGGCTTGGCGCAGATGCTCATCCGCACCGTAGGGCGGATTCACAATCATCAGCCCGCTGCCCGCGAGTCCCAATCCGGCGTCGTCCGGATGGATCGCGAGATCCGCGAACAGCATTTTTGGAATTCCCAGGGACTGAAACCGCGCATGCACCGTATTGCGCTGCGTGGCGCTGCGAATCGGGTACCACATGAGGTAGATCCCGCTGGGCCAACGCCGATACGCATCGGCGAAAGCCTTGAGCATCATCTTCAGCTCATCGAGACTCTCATAGGGCGGGTCGATCAGCACCAGGCCGCGCCGCTCGTCGGGAGGCAGAAAGGCCTTTAGCGCCGCATAAGCATCGTCGATTTCCGTTCGAATCCGGCCGGGCGACTCGACCTGCCGCTCCGCCGCACGGGCCTCCGCGGGCACAAGCTCGACGAACAGCGCACGATCCTGCGCACGCAAGCCCGCCGCGATCAATGCCGGCGAGCCCGGATAGCGCGCGAGGCGTTTGCCGCGCCGCGCGCGTATTGCCGCGAAGTACGAGGACAACGGCGCAGCATCCAGACTATTGACGATCAGGCGCTGCACGCCGCGCTCCGCCTCGCCCGATTTCTGCGCCTCGGGAGCCTGCAGATCGTAGAAACCGCGCCCCGCATGGCTGTCCAATACGAAGAACGCGGCCGGCTTGCGTTTCAGCGCGCCCAGGCAGTACAGCAAGCCGACATGTTTGGCGACGTCGGCGAAATTTCCCGCGTGATAGATGTGCTGATAATTCATCGCGCGGCATTGTGCCTGTCGCGGCGCATGCGCGCCAAGCGCTCCACCGGCATCTTAGGTACACAGCGTCCGCTGCGCGCGGTAAAATTCCAAGACTCGCGGGACACAGCATTCGTCCAGGCGATCCCAAAAGCAATCAAGGAGATGATCATGCCAAAATTCGTCATCGAACGGGACATTTCCGGGGCCGGCAAAATGAGCCCGGCCGATCTCAAATCGATCTCGCAGAAGTCCTGCGGAGTGCTTAGCAGTATGGGACCGAGCGTTCAGTGGGTGCACAGCTATGTCACCGACGACAAGATCTACTGCATCTATCAGGCGGCAGACGAGTCCCTGGTCAGAAGGCACGCCGAGCTCGGCGGTTTTCCGGCCAACAAGATCTCGCGGGTGCGCACCATGATCGATCCGGCAACCGCGGAGTAGGGACGCGCTTGCGCACCGCCCAGCAGCTGTGCAGTCTTATCCTATGAAAACTGGCACGCTGGTGTTTGACGGCGTCGAATATCTGGATGGCGCCGCCTCGGACCCGATCGCGTTGGGGTGGATGCAAGGTGCGCCGCCGCCACTCGCGAAGCAGATCAGATTCGAGGACGACCGGGCGCTGAATTTTCCCCAGATCCGCTGGTCGTTGTCGCACATGCGGGAGCTGGTGCCGACCGTGGCCATCTGGCGCGGCAGCGGCGCGGCGAGCGAGCTGGGAGCCGCGGCTGCCGGCAGCGCGGCGGCAATCGACGCGCTCGCTTTCAAGGACATGCACGGCCGGATGCTGAACTGGCCGCAGTCCCTGCAAGACACCTACACCGACGGCATCGTGGTACTGCACCGCGGGCGCCGGGTCTACGAGCGCTACTTCGGCGCATTGCAGCCGCACCTGCCGCACTGCTGTTTTTCGATCACCAAATCCTATGCGGCCACGCTTGCGGCCACGCTGATTCACGAAGGCGTCTTGGACGAGAATCGGACCGTGTCGTACTACCTGCCGGAAATGACCGGCACCGCCTACCGGGAAGCGACGCTGCGCCAGGTTCTCGACATGCAAATCGGAGTGGCCTACTCCGAATTGTATGCGGATCCCAAGGCTCACATCTGGGACTACTCGCGCGCCGGCGGACTGCGCTCGCGGCCGCGGGATTATGCGGGTCCGACCAATTTCTACGAATATCTGCAGACGCTGCGCCCGGAAGGCGATCACGGCGCAGCATTCGCCTACAAAACCGTCAATACCGAGGTCATGTGCTGGGTCATGAAGCGGGTGACGGGAGTCGCATTGCAGGACATGCTGAGTGATCGGATCTGGTCGCGCATCGGCTGCGAGCAGGACGGCTACATCACGGTCGATTCAATCGGAGTGCCGATGGGAGGCGCAGGATTGAGCGCCAGCCTGCGCGATCTATGCCGCTTTGGAGAGCTCATGCGCTGCGAGGGGGCCTGGCATGGACAGCAGATCATTCCGGCGGCAGTCGTGGCTGACACACGCCGCGGTGCCGATCCGCGCAAGTTTGCGATGGCTGAATATACGCTGCTGCCCGGCTATTCCTACCGCAACATGTGGTGGGTGGCGCACAACCCGCTGGGCTTGTTCGAGGGCCGCGGCATCCACGGTCAGCGTCTCTACATCGTACCGCAAGCGGAACTGGTGATTGCGCGCTTTGCTTCCCATCCGATCGCCTCGAGCGCGGCCAACGATCCGATCACGCTGCCGGCATTCGCGGCATTGAGTCAATTGTTGATGAAGGGGTAGCCGAGGCTCGGTCATCCATTGCTGCCGCTGGAATCCGGCGCCGCGCCCCATTCCGGAAACGCTCGCAGTGCATCCACGTAGTTGTGAATCACGTCGGTGTGGGCGTCCTCCTGCCAACCACCGGGGAGGGCGCTTTTGTGCAGATCGCGCGGCCGGCCTTGGCTGTCGATCGAGTAGAGCGTGAAATTGAGCGCCTGCCGCGCTTCATCGGCCAAGCCGGACGAGCCGATGGCTTTCGAGTACATCGCGACAACCGCGCCGTAAGTTGAGTTCACCCCGCCCCAGGCTTGTTGGTCCTCATCCTGCTCGTGACAAACGGTCATTCCGAATTCCTGATGCGTGAAATTTGCCCTGACGAATTCGATCAACGCGCCGCACGCATCCCGCCACTGCAAGTCGAGCAGCTCGGTTTTTTCCAGCAGATAGCGCGCAAGATTCAGCGGCGCCCAGGCAGTACGATTCGTCGGGGTATCGTGATCCTCGAAAAACTGCGCGAACAGCGCGCCGTCCGTGCGCGCGCTCGGTACTTGATAATCCTTGATCCACCGCCACAGCGCCTGGCGCTGCGCGAGGAATTCCGCATAACCGAGTTCAGCCAGAAGATCGAAGAGCCGCAATATGTACGTCATGTTGCCCGATACCGGTCCGCGGCCGGCGCCGTCGCGATAGTCGGCGCGAAACGGCCAGGGAGAATGAAACGCATCGCCGTCCTGTTGATTGGCGGCAAGGACGCGGGCATTGTGCAGCCCCTGCTCGAGAAACCTGCCCTCGCCGGTGGCCTCGAACAGCCGCATCAGGGCGTAGCCGGCGATGCCGCCCTTGTCCGGCTCGATCTCGAAGGGGCGATCGGATTGCGAGCCGCAGTCCGCCGGCTGCGGGAATTGCAGCCGTCTGCCGGTGGAGCGCGTGAATCGCGGATATTTTCCCATGTCCGGCGTGAGCGACTCCTCGATCAGGTAATCGCCCATGCTGCGCGCGGTGTCGACCCAGGCCGGTTCGCGCTTGCCGCGCAGTTCGTGGAATTTGAGGTAGGACAGAATGCCCATGCCATTCTGAGTCGCCGGAATCGTATCGGTCCGCTGCGGGTTGGGAATCCAGTCGCCGTCCAGAAATGTTTCGCAGACGAAGCGCGGATACCCCCGCTCCGACGGACACTGCCGGTAGAAATTCATTTCCAGGTCCAACGCCGCGTGCCACGCGGTCCAGGGCACTAAACGGCCCAGGCCGTCAAACTCAAGCGCGTGCCCCGCGATATTCATCCCCCGGAGGGATCCGCCGGGCGGCGGATGGTATTCCACACGGCGATGTCCCAGGCGTTGTGAATGCCGATGATCATGAGCAGCACCACCGCGGCGGCCACGCCGTACATGCTCTGCCGTGGCCAGCGCCA
>DATMKO010000203.1:0-3965 GCA_035571175.1 Steroidobacteraceae bacterium
CCACTGGGGCCTCTGGGCCATCCCCGCTTTCGCCGCCCGCCTCGGGTCGATCACGGATGCTGTCAAGGCAGACTACGATCGCGCGATGGCGATGATTCCCTATACGGAGTGGTATGCGAATGCGATCAAGGTTGCCGGCACGCCCTCCGCGCAGTTTCATCAACAGACCTATGGAGATGCACCGTATGAGGCGTTCAGAGAACCGTTTCTCGACGGTTTGAAGGCGTGGGACCCGACGGCGTGGGCCGAAGTCTTTCGTGATGCGGGAGCAGGCTACGTGGTGCTCGTGACCAAGCACCACGACGGCTTTTGCCTGTGGCCGAGCGGTATCTGCAATCCCAACCAGCCTGACTGGAGCAGCGGCCGCGACCTGGTTGCTGAACTGGCCAGCGCGGTGCGGTCCGCGGGCTTGAGATTCGGAGTGTACTACTCCGGCGGGATGGATTGGACCTTCAACCGACGGCCGATGAAGACGATCGCAGACGTAATTGGCTCCAAGCCGGGTGGCGCTTATCCTGCCTATGCTGAAGCTCAGATTCGGGAGCTGATTGAGCGTTACCACCCCAGTGTCCTTTGGAATGACATTTCCTGGCCCACGGGACAGAGCCGCCTCAACGCACTCTTCGCAGATTATTATCGAGCGGTGCCCGAGGGCGTGGTCAATGACCGGTGGCTAACAAATGGGCTTGCGGGCCGACTGGTTAAGTTCGCTCCTGCCCGCCGGATTCTTGACTGGGGCATCAAGCGGCGGCTGCGCAGCCGTCCGCAGAGCTTGGAAGGCATCGTTCCCGCACCCGTGCCGCACAGTGATTTTCGCACCCCCGAATATGCGCGCTTCCCGGAAATCCAGGCCAAAAAGTGGGAGGCAACCCGGGGCATGAGCCATTCGTTTGGATTCAATCGCCGCGATGGTGAGGCCGATTATGCAGCCGCAGAAACCTTGCTCTGCGATTTCATCGATGGCGTGTCCAAGAATGGCAATCTACTGCTCAACGTCGGCCCAGAGCCCAGCGGTCACATTCCCGAGCCGCAGCTTCGGCGTCTAAGGTTCTTTGGCGACTGGTTGCGCGCGAATGGCGAGGCGATCTTCGCAACTCATCCGTGGATCCGCGCAGAAACTTCCACCGCAGATGGCTTGCCGGTTCGCTTCACGCATAAGGGCGAGAATCTTTACCTGGTTATCTTGGGCGCCTGTCCCGGTCGGCGCATAACCGTGCGTAATCTCGATGTCAGCGGGGCTGCCACGCGCCTCGGGGACGGTGCGCCGGTTCGTCTTGTCAAGGACGGCCCCGACCTGATATTGGAACTGCCCTCGACCGTCGCCGGATTCGCTCCGGCATTCCGGATTGCCCATGCATGAGTAATACGCGGCATTGCATGGTGCTGGTGGTAACAGCACTTCTGATCTCATCGGCTTGGGCGGCCACGCCAGCGGTCCCTTCGCCGGCGCCAGAGCAAGCAGCCCCTGGAGTCTGGGTCATCCAAGGAAGCATGATCGCAAACCGTGAGCCCGATGGGAATTCGGTGATCTTCGAAGTTCCCGAAGGCTTGGTGGTCATGGATACCGGCCGGCATGAGTGGCACCGTCAGGCAGTTCTGGAACTTGCGCGTAGCCGGCAAAAGCCGATCGTCGCGATCATCAACAGCCACTGGCACCTGGACCATGTCAGCGGAAATCCCACGCTGCGCGCCGCATATCCCGGCCTCAAGGTGTACGCGAGTGATGCGATCGACCGGGCCCTCACTGGATTTCTCGCTTCGAGTGCAAAAGAGGCGGCGAGATACGTCAACGATCCTCAGATACCGAAGGAGATGCGCGCAGACATTCGCGCCGATGTATTGACCATCCAGAATGGCGCAGCGCTGCGTCCCGACGTTGTGATCAGGATTTCCGGCAGCATGGATTTGGGGGGCCACGAGTTTCATATCAACTTGGCAAGTAATGCGGCGACCAATGGCGACGTTTGGCTGTATGACGAGACAAGCGGCGTGGCGGCGCTCGGCGATCTGGTGACACTTCCCGCACCTTTTCTCGATACCGCATGCCCGGACGGCTGGATAGCTGCATTGGCGCAGGTGGCAACCACGCCTTTCGCGCTCGCGATCCCCGGACACGGTGCCCCGATGGCCCAAGCGCAGTTTTCTCTTTACCGGCGTTCGTTCGAGTCATTCATCGACTGCTCGAGGTCCGCGCGTCCCGCGCAGGACTGCGCGGCGAATTGGGCAAGCGCGGTCCGATCCTTGCTGCCGCAAGATCCCGATGAGCTGCAGCACGCAAGGAAGACTGCCGGATATTACATCGATATGTTGCGGGCCAACTCAGGCCGCAGCAAGTACTGTGAAGCGCCGAGATAATCCGGCATGCCACGCACCGACATTTTCATGATGGGTCCCTCGGGGCTCGTGGCGTGGGCCGTTTCTATCTCTCCGGCATGGCCGGCTGCGTCGTTGACTGACCCCCAGTGCTGCTATATTTGAGGGAACGGCCATAAGAGAGATGTATGCCCCGGGCACTTGAAGCGGTACGCGCAATCACCTTGGCCGAGATTCAAGCGGCGCGCTCGCAGATCGCCAAGGCCATCGTGCGAACCCCATTGGTTCGGCTTGATCTTGGGCCGGATTCCCCAAAAATCCTGCTCAAGTTGGAAAATCTGCAACCCACCAACTCGTACAAGCTGCGTGGCGCGGTGAATGCCGTCGCAATGTTGTCGGAGTCGGATCGAAGCCGCGGCGTGTGGACGATCAGCGCGGGAAATGCCGGGCAGGGCATCGCCTATGCGGCACGGCAAGCGGGTGTGCCGTGCACCGTGGTCGCGATCGAGACGGCACCCAAGGCAAAGATCGAGAGAATGCGCGCGCTCGGCGCCCACCTCATTCCGGTATCGTACGAAACGGCGTGGAAGGCGCTGGGCGATCGGGAATTCCCCGGCGCGAATGGCACATTCGTGCACCCGTTCGATGATCAGAATTTCATTGCCGGCCACGCAACCATGGGACTCGAAATATTCGAGGACGCACCTGATACCGTGGCGGTAATTGCCGCAATCGGCGGCGGCGGTCTCATCACCGGCGTGGGCAGTGCCTTGAAGGCACTAAGTCCTCACATCAAGGTGTGGGGCGCAGAACCCGAGACGGCTGCGCCGCTGGCCTTGAGCATCAGCAAAAGCTCGCCCCAGGTGTTCAAGGACTGGAAACCCTCGTTTGTAGATGGCGCCGGCGGTAAGAGCGTGTTCCCCCGCATGTGGGAGCGCATGCTGCCGCTGGTGGATGGCTGCATCGTGGTGACTCTCGATGAGACGCGCAGAGCCATGCGATTGATGGCCGAGAAGGCGCGCATCATCGCCGAAGGCGCAGGCGCCCTACCCCTTGCAGCGGCGTTGACGGGCAAGGTGGGGCAGGGCCCGATTGTCGCGATTGTTTCTGGAGGCAACGTCGATATGGGTAAATTTTTCGACCTCGTCTCCGCCCTGGCCTAGTCGACCGAAACCGGTGGCCCCTTAAGACTCCGCATCTTGCCGCAAATCGCGGCGGTCTTTGGCGAGCACGACGGTTTCAAAAATCTCGTAGTTCGAGGTGGGTACCGTGTCGGCCCCGCGGGCATGGTAATAGCGAATGGTGATCGATGTCTTGCCATGCGCAGCGCCAGGGTCGAGGTCGAAGACGCCGATGCCATACCCTGTGATCGTGTTGCGGCGCGCCGACCAGATGGCGTCTTCCAACGCATCGGCGCTGCCCTTGGTAAACGTGCCCGCAACGGAGCCGGGCACGGGGCGGTTCGCCCGGGTTATCACCCTGGCCTGCGGTTGTCCATTTGCGGAGTTGATGCCGTAGGCGTTGAGCGGCGCACTGGTGCCGCCGCCGCCCAGGATCAGATGGATCGCGCCGCGGCCGGTGTCGAACTTGCCGTCCGGGGGATCCGCGGTCATTACCGGGTTGGGCTGGCAGGTATCGACCGTTGCGCCTGT
>DATMKO010000204.1:0-6827 GCA_035571175.1 Steroidobacteraceae bacterium
CTTTGAATACGCTGCGCAAATCCAGCGTGGGCTTCAAATCGCGGTTGTCGAGCAGCGCCGCCGGCCCAAGGCCCGGCCAATCGGCAATCACCCGACCGCCGCGCACCGCGCCTCCCACGAGGAATGCGCAGCCGCCCGTTCCATGGTCGGTGCCGCGTGTGCCGTTGACGGCTGCGGTTCTTCCGAATTCGGTGACCACGAGCACGGCTGTTTGCGGCCACAACGGACCCAATTCGTCGGCCAGGGATCGCAACGCCTTGTCGAGCCCGGCCAGCCTCTGCGCAAGAGCGCCCTTTGCGCCGCCCTGATTGGCGTGGGTGTCCCAACCGCTGGCCTCGATGACCGCCACCTCGGGACCGCCGTCACTGCGCATCAAACTGGCCGCCATGTGCGCGACCGCGCTGACCCGATCAGGAGGCGCCGGCTTCACCGCGGCCTCCGCCGCCGGCGCGGCTTCCGCCGAATCCTTCACCGGGGTCATGGCGCCGGCGTCGTCGACCATTTTCTCGGTCTGCACCGCTTCGCTCAACCGCGCCGAGAACCAATCGTCGCCGGAATACAAATCCGCCAGGCGCATCAACAATTCTTCGTCTAATCCCTGGGTGGCTTGCGGCGATTTGGAAATCACCGGCGCCTCGCCGCGCAGTATCAACGGCACATTCTGACTGATTGCGACGGCCCGCTCCCCGGGTCCGTCGGCGCGGCGCGGTAGGGCCGCGAGCGCCCGATTGAGCCAGCCATCTGCCGCACCTGCGGGTTTGGTGAATCCGTTCTCCAGCACGTTTTGACCATCGAAATGCGAGCGGTCGCGATAAGGCGAGGCAACCGCGTTGAAAACGATCAGCTCGCCGGCGGTATAGCGCTCGTGCAAAAAGCCAAGCGACGGATGCAAGCCGAAAGTGTTGTTCAAGGCCAGTGCACCATCGGGAGCACCGGGCGCCGCGATCGCGAGTTCGCGATGCAAACTCGCATAATTAGGATCTGCATAAGGCGGCACGGCAGCCAGGCCGTCCAGCGCGCCGCGCAGGATCACGACCACCAGACGCGACGACCCGCCGGTGCGGGCGAACAGCACATTGGGCAACGCGGCGCTTGCCGCCAGGGCGCCGGATCCCAACAGGAAGCGGCGTCTACTTGTCATAATGGGAAACTGGCGATGCATCGCTATCTCCGTTGAAATTCGGGGCTCATCAAGAGCAGCGCCAATGCTTGGCCAGATGAGCTGGCGCGCTTCAGCGCGGTAACCGTTTCAGGGCGGGCGTAGTTTCCCAAACTGGATGCCGCGAGTTCGACCGGGTCCACACCGCGCTCATACTTTGCCGCCACCCTCGAGGCCCACAGCACCCGGTGCATGAGCGCGTCCGATCCATCCCAGCTCTTCGAGGTGTCCGGCCAGCCTGCGGGCGAGCCCGGTGTGTATTGGCGCTGGCCCAGGAGGTCGAAGGTGCGCACCACCTCTTCCGGCTGGTTCGGCGCGGCATTCAGCGACCGCAGCGTCGAGAAAACAAAATCCTCCGGCGTCTTGAACTTACGCGAATCCGGATCCCACGCCTCGGGCGAGGCGATCAACGCCGCGTACACCTGGGGCAGGTACCCGCCGGTTTTCAGAAACGCGCGTGCCACCCGCTCGACCGCTGCCGGCGGAGGATCATCCGCAATGAAATGCCGGACCAGCTTGGTGGCGATGAAATGCGCCGTGGCGGGATTGCCCGCGAGATCGGCGAGCACCGCCTCGCCTTGCCGCTGACCTTGCTCGTAATAGGTCTTGCCGAGGAAGGCTTTTGCACCCGGTTCGTGCATATTTTCGCGGAAATAAAAACGGCCCGGCACACCCCCAGCGAGCCGGCCCTTGCCGCCGCCGATGGACCATCCGGTGATGATCTTTGCGAAGCTGGTGACATCGGTTTGGGTGTAGCCACCGTTGACGCCGAGCGTGTGCAGCTCGAGGATCTCGCGCGCCAGATTTTCATTGATGCCGAATTGGCGCTGCGGGGCGAGCGTGAGGGGCCTTCTGGCCGCAAAGCGGGCGGCCTCGGAATCCTTGCCCATTGAAAATTGATTGTCGAGAAAGGCGATCATGGCAGGGTGCTGTTCCACCGCCGTCAAAAGCTCAATAAATCGCCCGCCGATGTGCGGCCTTATGGCCTCGTTCTCCACCGTACCGGCGAGGCCAAAGACCACGCCCTTGTCGGCCGAAATGGCAAAATGGTTGCACCAAAAGTGAACCAGGCGTTCGGCAAACGGCCTATCGGTCAACGCGGCGCTTTGCGCGCGCGCCAGCACCTGCGCGCGATACTGCGGTTGATAAGCCTCGCGAACGGCGTTGAACGCGACTTTGGCGTCGGTTGCCGATGCCTCGCGCCGCATTTGCTGCTGCTCGTCGCGCGCCGCCACGTAGGCGGTGAAGATCTGATCGGAGGGTGTGAGCGGCGTATTGACGGCGAGCGGCACGGCACCCTTGATCTGCGCCGTCAGCCAGCCGCGCGGGTCACTGGCAGCGGCCTTCAGGTCGCCGGGTCGCGCGCCGAGGCCAAACCGCAGGACGGCTATTTCGGTCTGCATCATGAAATGATAACGGCGCAGCCCCCCAAGCGTTTACGCCGCGGCTCACAGAAATGGTGATCGGGGCCGCAAGTTACGGCCAAGATTCACAAGGAGTTGGTTGCACCGCAACAGACGCAACCCTTCGCCTGCCTAAGGATGGCCGGCCGCCCACAGAAAATGCAGTGCGAGAATCAACGCGATCATCGCGATGATCACGTTCAGCACCACGCCGACCCGCGTCCAATATCCCGGCGGAACCACCGCGGGATCCAAGTCCTTTGCGACCTGGAGAAACTGCCGCGCCGACACCAACGCCACCACGGCGCCCAGCAGCAGCAGCAATACCCCGAATCCCAGCGAAAACCCCCGTTGCCCGCTGACTTGGGGTTGGTGCATCACCATCTCCAGGAATAGGCCGAATCGCTCGATGACGAAACCGAATCCCATCAATGCAATAGCGCTGCGCTGCCACGCCAGCAAGGTGCGTTCGGCCGCAAACAGCACGCGCGGATCTGCCGTGTAGGACATTGATGCACTCCTGCGATTACCTACAGCCATGCCGGTCAGCCAAATCTTACATCTTCATCAGGCAGTCCCCGCTGCCCAGGCTCGGCCAAGATTGGGGAACATCTGCACGATGTTTCGGAGATCAACTATGACATACGGCGGGCGACAATGACTTTGCGCGGCAGAAGCGTGGCGTTGGACTCGCACGAGTCGCCGGCTGTGTCACATGGATCACGTGAAGTGGAATTCCTACGCTCGGTCAACGCCCGCTTGCTGCGGACCTTGGCGACATTGAAAGCGCGCGAAGCCGAAATTCGGCGGCTGGCCAATCGGGACGGACTCACAGGTCTATACAATCGTCGCCGCATGCTGGAGCTGCTGGAATCGGCCATCAGCGATGCCGAGCAGCAAGGAAAGCATGTCGGATTGCTGTTTGTCGACTTGAATGGTTTCAAGGCCGTCAACGACGAGTATGGACATGCCGCCGGGGACAAGCTCCTGATCACGGTGGCCTCTCGTATTTCCGCCAGAGTTCGCACCGAGGACATCGTTTGCCGCTATGGTGGCGACGAATTCGTCGTGGTTTTGCCGAGCGTGCCAAATCCCTTGGCGGTAAGCCGTGTTGCGGACGCGATCCGGGAGCGCATCTCGTTGCCGTATTGGATAAAAGGTTACGACCCGCATGTGAGTGCCGCTATCGGCGAGTCGTTCTACCCCCACGACGGCGCGAATGCCGGCCAGCTGTTGCTTCGGGCGGATCAGGCCATGTATCGCCTCAAAGCGCGGCCGCCGCATCCCCTGGTGAGTCTGGGCGGCCTGCAGTCGCCGCTGCCGATGTCGAGGCGCCACAACGATTGATCCGTGCCACGCGTGGGTGGTGCTCGCTGGCCGGTGCCGGTATCCTGCCTAGCCCTTATGGTTGTGTTCTTGAATCAGCGCAGTGGCTCGGCCGCGGCCTGCCTTCTCAGCCTCATCTTCAGCGCGGCGCTGCAAGGATGCGTGGTTGTTCCGGATCAGGGCCACGATCCCGGTGGTATCGTGATGGTGGCTCCGCCGCCGGCGCGCGAAGAAATCATCGGCGTTGCGCCCACACCCGGATTCATATGGTTCGGCGGCTATTGGAACTGGGTCGGCGGCCGCTATGAGTGGATGCCGGGTCATTGGGCTGCCGGCCGGCAGGGCTATCATTGGGTCGCTCATCAGTGGGTGCGGCAGGGCGACGGCTGGCGCATGAAGCCGGGTCATTGGAGCCGCGGCTAGCGCGATACCCAGGAAGAGGTTTGCTGCACCTCGCGCAGACGCGGGCCTCCTCCGGCATCGAACCAATGTTCGATCAAGCGAAACGAGATGGATACACTCGGCGGCACGATGGGCCGGCCCTTTCCTAAGTCGGCGCGCGTAAACCATTGCGCATCTTCGAGCTCTTGATCCTTGAGATGTATCGCCGTCGTCACTGCATGCGCGGTGAATCCCAGCATCAACGAGGAAGGAAACGGCCACGGTTGCGAGGAGTGATACTCGATCGTGTCGACCTTGATGCCGGTTTCCTCCAGCACTTCGCGGGCCACCGAGTCTTCCAGCGACTCCCCCGGTTCAACAAAGCCGGCGATGGTGGAATAGCGTCCGGCGGGCCACGCGGCTTGGCGTCCCAACAACGCTCGTTCCCCGTCGCTGACCAAGACGATGATGGCCGGATCGATGCGCGGAAATTGTTCGTGCCGGCATTGCGGGTTCGTGCATACCAGAACGTGTCCACCCTTGGCCGCGAGCGTGGTCGCACCGCAGCTGCCGCAGAAGCGATGCCGGCGCCGCCACGCCACCATGGCGCGCGCATAGCTCAATAGTCCAGCCTCCTCGGCCGGCAGTATCGAGGCCACCATGCGCAAGTCCTCGAAGCGCGTCCCCGGCAGGAGCTCTGGCGGCTCCGCGGATTCGATCTCGTAGGTAAACACGTCGATACCGCCGAATCGGCCGAGCAGCGTGAGATCCGCGCTGTTGCGCCGTTCCTCGGCGATACGCGATAACTCAAGATATGCGGCACGCGGCGCGGCGCCTGCGGCGATGAGGTTGCGCGAATTCCACACCGGCAGCGCACGACTGCTGGCACTGCTAAGCGCGCTGGCAAACCATGCGGCGTCCTGCCGCATATGGGCGGCGCGGTCCAGGTACTGACCGCCGAAAATATTCCCTGGCTGCATCAAGCGGATTCTAGCAGGGCGCGGCCGCCCCGGCGCCGTCGCAATTGCTGCAGTCAAGCTTGTGTCTGGCCAGAAGGTCCCGCACACGCACTCCGCCGCATCTGTCGCAGCGCGCGATGCCCACCTCGTCGTGCCGCGCCAGCGCCAGCAGCAGAAACCAGGCGTGCTCGAAGGAAATGCTGGCCGGCGTATGCAATTCACGATATGCCTCGTAGGCGCGGCACAGGAGCGCGCCGGATTCCAGCGATCCGACACGATAGCGCGGCTCAAGCCCGCGATCGGTGCCGCGCACCAGTCCGTACATGACAAACAGGCTCGCAAGCTGCGCCGCATGAAAATTCAACTCGGTGCTGCGGAAGAAGAATGCCGCCTGGCGCGGCGACTTGCCGCGGTGCCTGAGCACGCCGTGCGCGTCCTGATGCACGATGTAGCTGCGGTACAGTTTGCGTATGCGATCGTCGCTCAAGCCGGTCCACTGGCGAATGGTGTAGGTGCGGGCCTCGTGGCGAATCAGCCGCAGTGCAAGATCGAATTTCTCGCGGTCTCTGGTATAGCGATCGTCGGACACTCTCATGGTGGTTTCCTCCGTGCAATTCACGCGATTTCGGGGCAAAAAGAATTTGACAGAAATTAATCACAAAGTTAGCTTGACCGCCAGGGGGTTGTGGCGCGAAATTGTTGCTGCGTTTGCGGCGAAATGCGCGACGGCCCGCCAGACAGCCAAGCGACGCACAAAATCAAGCGCAGGAGGCGGTCGTGCAGGACGCAATCATCGGCAACTGGGCGCGCGAATCCCACTTATCGGCCGAGCATCTGAATTCGATGCGCGATCTCAATCATCGATTCCTCGATTTGGCGGGTGCCAGGGCGGGCGACTGGGCGGCCGCGGGCAGGGGCGGCGAGGCCGGTCTCGGGCTTTTGGTAGCGCCGCTGACGCGCTCGCAGCGCGCGGCGGCGGCAAATTGCCCCTACGCGCTATTCGATCTGCGTTTCGAGGACGATGCTCACTGGCAAGTACGCTTGTCGAACGCCGCGACCTGGCGGGTCGCCGATGATCCCAAGGTCGATGGCGACACCATCGATTTTGTGCGGCTGGCTCTCTTCTATGCCTGGCACGTCGCATCGGGCGGCGGCCTCGCCTGCCAGTTGCTGATGGGAATGCGCAGCGGTACTGCAAGCGCTTTTCGCCGCATCACGGTCGACCGGCTGCCTGCGTTGGTGGCCACGGAAGCGGTGAATCTCACCGCCCGGTGGAGCGGCAGCAGCGCCTACTGGAGCGCCCTCATCGGCGCGGCGGCGCGCGCCGACTCCACCGCCCTGCGCCGCATTCAGCTCTCGGGCCTGCAGCTGGCGGCCGCAGCGCGGCTGCCGAGCGCCTAATTTCAGCGCGCAAATCGCTCGAATTCGGGCGCAAAGGCCGCCGCCGGCCCGAATTGGCGTTGCGGGCGGAGCCTCGCCAGGTTTAGTCTACGCGGCTCCTATGCATGCCCTCGTTCTCCGCAAGCTCACCAAGGTCTACAAAAACGGCATCCAAGCTCTCAAGGCGATAGATCTCGACGTCGACGAGGGTGATTTCTT
>DATMKO010000205.1:0-9996 GCA_035571175.1 Steroidobacteraceae bacterium
TTGGCACATCGATGCTGCGAGCCACCTGCAAAGAGTGCAAATCGACCACCGCCACCTGATTCGTGGAAGGAATCGCGACCAGCAACCAGCGGCCGTCCAAGGTTGGAGCTGTCCCGTAACCGGTTCCAGGCAGCGGCACCCAGGTGCTCACCCGGCGCGATTCGGTATCGATCACGGCAAGCTGCGGCGTGCTCTGATCCGATGTGAACACGAGCTTGTCGTCATTCGAGATGGAAATCCTCTGCACAGTTTTCGCGACCGGGATGACGGCCAGCGTGCGCCGCGACTCCATATCCAGGACCGAGACGGTTCCTGGTCCAACATTTGCGGTATAGCCGCGCCGCCCGTCATGTGACAGCACCAGCATATGTGATTGCTCCTGGCCAGTTGGTACTGCGCCCAGGATTTTCCATGTCTTGGGATCAACTATGGTCACGCTGTTGTCGAGCTCCGTGGTCACATACAGCAATCCGGTTGCAGGATCAAATACCGGAAGGTGCGGCCGAACTCCATGACCGAAATCGACATCGCCGACAATTTTTCGCGATTTGAGATCGATAACCAGCAGTTCGTGCCCATCAATGCCGGGATGGCCAACACCGGTGTTACCGTAGATCGGCAGGTACGCGGTCCGGCCATCCCGGGAGGCCGCGATCTCGTGGCCCCAGACACCAACAAGGCCTTCATCGACCACTGCTATTTGTGTCCCGGACTTTGGATCCACGAGACTTAAGGTTCTATCGCCCTGATTGACGACCAGAAGCGTTTGCGAGGCGGCGCGCTGCGATGCTGCTTGCAAGCAAAAACAAATCAGCAACAACGGCAATGCGACTCGCGTCTGCATTTCACGATTATAGCGTTTTCGCCGGGTCTCGAGTCGCTACGCTAGAATCTTGCGATGACGGATGCGATCGAGCAGAAAAGACCGGGCCTTGGCGTAGTTCTGACAATCGTCGCTCTGGACTTCGCCGGCATCGGACTGACACTGCCCATCATTCCCCGCCTGCTGAGCGAGGTCGCGCACACCGCGGATCTAGGTTGGCGATTCGGCGCCTTCTTGAGCTTGTACGCCCTGATGCAATTCATATTCTCGCCGATCTTAGGGCTATGGAGCGACCGGATCGGCAGGCGGCCGGTACTGTTGTTCTCTCTTGCCGGCGCGACCGTCGACTATCTTTTGATGGCGCTGGCGCCATCACTCGCGCTGTTGTTCTTGGGCAGGGCCATCGCCGGCATCACCGGCGCCAGCCTGGCTGTGGCATCGGCTTACATTGCCGACGTCACATCGGAAGATCAGCGCGCGCGACGCTTCGGTCAGCTCAACGCGTTCCAGGGCCTGGGCTTCATTGCCGGGCCGGTGATCGGCGGACTTCTCGGGGACATCTGGGTACGAGCACCATTCTTGGCCGCGGCGGCCCTCAATGGCGTGACATTTTTAGTTACCCTGCTCATTCTTCGCGAGCCCCAAAGGCATGCTCATCCCGATACTGAAGAGTCATTTCTGAATCCCCTGAAGCCCTTTCACTGGGCTTTTGCGAATCGCCCATTGTTGCCGCTGTTGTTGATCTATGTGGTGTTCGCTCTGATCGGTCAGGTGGGCGGCACGATCTGGGTGCTGTATGGGTCCGATCGATTTGCCTGGTCGCCATTCTGGATCGGCATTTCCATAGCGTGTTTCGGCTTTCTGCACGCCATCGCGCAGGCGTTCATCGCCGGGCCCATGGCGGAGCGCTGGGGCGAGCGCTTCGCCCTGCTTACCGGCGTCATTACCGACGGTACGGCGTCCGTCGCGATCGCATTTGCCACAAGAGGTTGGATGGCGTTTGCGTTGATGCCGCTGTTTTGCCTCGGCGGTGTGGGTATGCCCGCACTGCAGTCACTGATGACCGGCAAAGTCGACTCTCGAGGCCAGGGGCGGCTGCAAGGGGTGTTAGCCAGTTTGAACAGCCTGGTCTCGATCGCCGGCCCGTTGGCGATCAGCGCGGTTTACTTTGCGTCGCGCACGACTTTTCCCGGTTTGGTGTGGGTCGCCGGCGCCGCGCTGTACCTGGTCTCACTGCCGTTATTTTTCAAGGTGAAAACAAGAACCACGAACTCACCGACCCTCTGATCGGGCTTTCCGGGAAGCGCGCAGGCGCGGATGTCGTGGATGGAATAAATCTCACGTGGCGGAGGTCTTGTACCGTACCAGAACGTGAGGACGATGATGAAGCAGGACACATTGATGCACAGCCTCGTGGCATGCGCGCTCGCGGCGGCCGGTTTCATCTGCGCCACCAGCCTGGCATCGGAGGGCGCCAGGCTCGGCGATTCGGCCCATGGCAAGGCGCTATATCAAGGATGCCTGGGCTGCCACTCCATCGACGACAACGATCTGGGGCCCAAACATCGCGGCGTGGTTGGGCGGCCGGCGGGCAGCGTCGCCGACTACAACTATACCGCGGCCTTGAAAAACTCCGGTTTGACCTGGGATGAACCCACACTGGACCGCTGGCTCACCAACCCCAGCGCGCTGGTCCCTGGGACTAAGATGTTCTTCAAGATCGATGACGCGCAGTCACGCGCCGATATCATCGCCTACCTCAAGGAACTGCGCTGATCGCCCGTGCTTAAGGAGCCGGACTGCCTTGCTTGATCGCTTGTTTCAGCATCTTGCGGAACTCCGCCGTGTCCTGGTGACCATGAACATTCACCGCATGCTGCACGGCTACTTCGATGAGTTCTTTTTCGCTGTCGGCGGATATTGCGACCGTGCATTTGCTGTCAGAGGGAATTTCCCTGCAATCCACATATTTCCTGGCCATCGCTGCCTCCTTGATCGAGAAGCGCAAGATTGCGCGCTTAAGGTTTAGTGGCTTTAGCTTCGCTTGGCGTAGTTGCTGGCGCCGTACCAGTCGACGACCACAGCGGGTTCATCGCCGACAACCCACGCGTCATGGCCCCTGGGTAGCGAAGTGATGTCGCCGGGCCCGGCGACGAACTCGGTCCCATCGTCCATGCGTATGGCAAGTTTTCCCGACACGTGGTACTGAAAATGCGGGGCCTCGCAGCTCGAGGTCTTGGCGAGAGGTTTTACGTCATTGGACCAGCGCCAACCGGGCTTGAAGACCAGGCGGCCCACCTCGGCGCCGCCGACCGTTAGAATCTCCGCCTTGCCGTTGGGGAAATCTCGCACTTCCTCTGGATTCTTGAATGATTTGTGCTCGGTTTTCTGTTCGTGGTTATGCATTGCAGGCACTCCTTCGTTATGGGCATGTCCCGACGCGTGTTGGTAGTTTACTTACTAGTAGGTTAATATCAAGTGGCCATGAAAATATTCTCGAAACAGCAATCGCTTCCATCCCGCACCGCACCACCGACGCCGGCGGCCAGCGCCATTCTCGATGTGGCTGAGCGGCTCGCGCAGACCCGGGGGTATAACGGTTTTAGCTATGCCGACATTGCCGCCGAATTGGGCGTGACCAAGGCAAGCCTGCATTACCATTTTCCGTCCAAGGCCGAGCTCGGGCGCACCTTGATCGAGCGTTACCACGGTCTGTTTGGCGCGGCGCTCGACGCGATCGACCGGCAGACCAAGTCGCCGCAGGAAAAACTGAAGCGCTATGTCGGTCTTTACGATTCGGTCTTGAGCAATGAGCGGATGTGTCTGTGCGGAATGCTCGCCGCCGAGTATGCGACGCTGCCGGGGCCCATGCAGGAGGGCCTGACTGCGTTTTTCGACGCCAACGAGCGTTGGCTCACCGCCGTTCTCGAGGATGGCCTGCGCGCGGGAACGTTTGCGTTCAGGGAGGCGGCGAAAGAGCGGGCACGGGTGCTTCTAGGGGCACTCGAGGGTGCCATGCTGGTGGCGCGGTCGTACGGCAATGCGCGTCGCTTTCAGGCGGCCGCAGCCTCGGTGCTCGCGGACTTGGCCCCCCGCATGCAGCCCAATCAGCGCCGCACCTCCACGGCGCGGCGCGCGCGAACTGTTTAAGCGGCGCGGCCGGACCTTGTATGCGTCGCTTGCTAGTCAACGTAAGCGACGCCGCGATACACCTTGCCGTAGGTCGGCCCCGCTATTGTTTTGAACGACTCTTCCGCGACTTTTCCTGTCAAGGTCGTGGCCTCCAGATCGTCGGTAATCCGCACCACTTTGTTGGGATCGGCGCCTTGATCACCCGACGCGCTCGAGGTCGAGGTGGTAGCCCACAGCGTCACCTTGCCATCCCGATGAACAACGCCGGTGAGATTGCGCAAACCAACGGTGGTCACATCGGGATATTGCCCGTCATAGCCGGTGAGTTCGGTGTCGACGACGCCGATCAGACCCTGGGTAAGTACGTAATCGAGCTGCCAAACGCCGTCAACCAGGCTCCACTTTTGAAGACCTGCATGGCTCGCCGCGTCCGTCGCGTTGCCTGAGCCCTCATCCGTTACGTACATCGTGGTCGGATTCGCGAAAAACACCGCGAATGGAGTGAAGTCACCGCCGCTCGCCTTCGCCGAATCGGTCGGAAAGCCCGGCACGATGTTGATCGTGGCCGATGCCGCGTTCTGCAGCGTCGGTAACGAATCGACGGAATACACCGTGTCCACACCATTGCTGCCACTGCCCTTGGTGAAATAAAGCGCGCCGGCGTATTCGGTTACCCCGCGGTAATTGTCATCCTTACCCGGCTTATCGGCCTTGGCGGTGAATTTGAATTGCAGCAGCGGGTCGACTTCGGCGGAGTTGTCCGCCGGGATCGTCACGCTCGGCCAATGTGCATTGATCGGTCGGACCACCTCGAGGCCGGTGGTCTCGGTGACATCGGGGTTCGTGCCGTTGCTCGGTCCGAACGTCGTGGCATTGCCGTTATTGGCGTTGCCCACCGTGTAGTACAGCCCGTTTGGACCCAGAAGCGCTGATCGGCCGTTGTTGCCGCCGTAGTTGATCGTCGGCGTGTAGGACAGATCTCCATCCTCGTCCATCGAGACGATCGTGCGGTGGAATGCGTAATTCAAACCGAAGGCAAAGGTCACCGGGTTGGTCGGGTCCTGTCCGGCAACCGCATCGGAGTTCGAGACGTCGATCGCGCCAACCCCAGCACCCGCATAGGCGACAAACACGACATGAGAGCCGCGCCAGTCCCTGGCGAGGTGCAGGCCCAACTCCGACTTGGAGGAGAAGCTGGTTACGACCGCCTCCGCAGGCACGTGACGCGCGTGGAAAACTCGGCCGCTATTCGCATCGACGTCGGTCAACGCGATCGGCGAAGTCGCGCCGAAGCTGCCGTCGACGGACGCATTGTTCCACACCGTGACGTAGTTGTTGCTGGCGACCGCGGTGGTGGTCGCCGTGGCGGAATTGGGCAGCGTGCTGCCGATGTTTAGCGAAGCAAGCGCGCCTTTGGTGCGGTCGTAGGTGCTGCTGCTGATGAGCAGCGAATCATGTTCGAGATGAAATCGCCTATCGCCCAAATCCCCGGACCAAGAATGCTCCTCGGCAAGGCTGAAAGTGGAAAAACCCGCCAGTGCGGCGAGGACCGCAAGGCGAAGCAAAGCGCGCGGCGCCGGGCGGCGCAAACAGTCGTGGTCGATCATGATGGTCCCCTGAACTTGTTCGGAAGCGCCGCACAATTTAGCCGCCAAATGTGACAGGCAAATTATCGGTTGGGGGAGGGCTTAGAGATTTGCCAGCGTCTCGCTGGCGCGCACTACCTCGTCGAGCGATACATAACGCTCGCGAAACTCCGGCGGCCAGCGCACGGGACGCCCGCTCGACAACTCGATGCAGGCATACTCGATTTCGGCACGGGCGAGAGTGACGCTGCCCGCTTCGCGCCGCACCTGGAAGCGCCTGCGAACGCGCAATTTGCCGTCGGCAGGCAGCAGCCAGGTTGCAACACGAATCGTGTCGCCTAGCACCGCGGGCTTAAGGTAGGAAATCAAACTGCGCAAAACCGCCATGCCGCGATCCAGCTGTAGGCATTTCTCGATCGGCAATCCGAGCGCCGCGGAATGTTCCCAGGCGGCGCGGTCGAACCACGTCATGTAGACGGCGTTATTGACGTGCTGATAGGCATCGATATCGGCCGGAAGCACATCAACAGAGGCAAGATAAGGTGCCGGCAGGTCCCACATCAGGCGCGCTCGAAGCGGGCGACCGTCTCGACATGCTCGGTAAACGGCAGAAAATTGAAGGCGCTGAGCGCAGCGAGACGCAGCTTGCCGCTCGAGACCAGCCGGGCGGCGTCGCCGACAAACGAGTCGAGCCCACAGCTTATGTAAAGGAAACGCTCCGGCGGATGCTCGCTCAAATGTTCGGTGAGCTCCCGATCGAGGCCCTTGCGCGGCGGGTCGGCGATCACCACCTGCGCGCCGAGGGCCGCCGAGCACGCTGCGCCCGCCGCGCCCGGGACGACGGATATCTTGGCCCGATCCGCCGGATCGAGCTGCGCGAGGCCCAGTTCAAGTCCCTTAAGCGCCTGCGGACTGACTTCGTTCATGCGGATCTCGCGCACGGATCCGAGGATCGACAAGCCAATGGCGCCCACACCCGCATAGAATTCGGCGACGCTCGCGCCCTGCGGGATTTCGTCGCGCACGTGCCCGACGATGCGCTGCGCGATGTCGAGATTGCTCTGACCGAATGCACCCGGCGGGTAGTGCGCCGCAGCCCCGCCAAAATGTTCGACCACGCTCTCCGGCCCGCACCAATTTATGAAATCGGGACCGAGGATGACATTGGAACGCTCGAGGTTGGCGTTGAACCACAGGCTGTGCAGGTCGGATCCCAGCCGCTCCCGGATCAATCCCAAGCACGCGGCCAAGGGCTCAGGAGTAGCGCAGTTCGCGACGATCACCACTTGCGCGGTCTGCGAGCTGCGCTCCACCACCACTTGCAGATAGCGCGCAATTCCCAAATGAGCCTTGTCGGAGTAGCAGGTCACTCGAGCATCGACCAGCGCCCTGCGCACGATGGCCGCCACGCGGTTGATCAAGGGATGCTGAACGCTGCAGTTGGGGATGTGAACCACGCGGTGCGTATCGAGCTCGAACAGCCCCACTTTGGGAGAGCCCAAGCGGCCGCGGATGGCGAGACGCGCGCGATGGCGAAATCCCGCGGTAGCCCCGGAAATTACCGCTATCTCGGGCAGGCCGTGGGCACGCGCCAACGACTCGAGCGCGCCGTACGCGGCCGCAGCGATGCCGCGCTCACCGAACCGAGGACAGCCGGAGCAGGGCGGACGGTGTGGGCACAACGTCAATGCGCCCGTGAGTGCCGCATGCGGCGGCTCGACTTGGCTTGCGAAAGTGATCACCCGGCGGCAATCCTGGTTTGCCGCGGTGTCCGCAATTCTTCCATTCCTTGAAATTCCACGAACTTTGTCGTCGTCGACCACAGGTGATCGCCGTACAAGAACGGCTCGAACGAATCCCGGTCGTCGAGGGGCAAAGGCGCAATCTTTGCGTCTACCCGCGCTTCGTAGAAAAAAGGAATCGACATTCGCTCGCGGCCCGAGCCGACGACGCGATGTTCGGTCGCCTTGATGCGCCCATTGCACCAGCGCTCCAATACCTTGCCAAAATTGACTGCCAGGCTGCCCTCGATCGGCGGCACGTCGAGCCACAGCCCGTTTCGATGATGGGCCTGCAGGCCGCCGACATCGTCCTGCGCCAACAGCGTGAGAAATCCAGAGTCGACGTGCGGCATTCCCATGATGTATGCGCGCGCGCCATCGCGGGTGACCCATAGATCGGCGTGCCGTTGCTCAGCCTCTTGCAGATCGTCGCGCACTGGATAGCGAATCAGTCGCAGCGTGGACAGTCCGTTCGCGAAGAAATCATCGAAGTAGCCGCTGGGAATTTTCAAACTGCGGGCGATGCTGCGCATCAAGGCTGCGCTTGCGCGCTCCATGTCAAGATAGTACCTGGTGACCGACTCGCGCCAACCCGGCAGTGCCTCTGCCGCCGGCAGGGGGGTGGCTTCGCACAGCGGATCGCCGGAACGCAGCACCGCCGGGCCGTGGGCGACATCGGGACCCAGGTCGATGCCCTCCTTGCTGGTCAGATGTCCCGTCTGCAATGGGAACCAGCCTCGATACACATTGGGGTGAGCAGGATCGAACTTCCGGCGCCACAGCTTACGGATCTCGCTGTCCGGCAATGCGAATATTCGCAGCAGTTCCGAGCGGGCGGCCGCGTCGATCCGTATGTCATCGGGTAAGCCGCGCGCGACGAAAAATCCCGCTTGCGCCGCCGCCCGCATGATCGCCTGATCGGCGGAAACGCGCGACGACGACGGCGCGCCGAACAGCGGTGCAATATCGATAACCGGAATCGCGGTCGGCATCGCCGTAGTGTAATGAAACTACGGCGTAAACTACCATCATGCAAACCGTGGATGTCCTGATCGCAGGCGGCGGAGCGATAGGCTCGGCGATCGCTTACTTTCTTTCCCACCAAACCGCTTTCTCGGGCTCGGTCGTCGTTGTTGAGCCGGATCCGACCTATGCATTCGCGGCAAGCGCCCGCTCGGCTAGCTCGATCCGACAGCAATTTTCGACGCCTCTCAATATCGCCCTCTCAGCTTTCGGGATGGAGTTTCTGCGCGCCCAGGGATTTGCCGGCAGCCGGGATCTCGGTGACGTCGGTCTCCAAGAATCCACGTATCTTCTGCTGAGCAGCGCCGCGGGCGTTCCGGCTCTGACCCGGAACATCGAGGTACAGCGCAGCTGCGGCGTGAGTGCTCATTTGTACGATGCAACCGCCCTCGCCTCGCGGTATCCGTGGATAAATGCAGCGGATCTTGCGGCGGCCGCCGATACGCGGCATGGCGAGGGATGGTTTGACGGCTATGCGCTGCTGCGGGCGCTGCGCCTGGCAAGCGAGCGCCGCGGAGTGCGCTACCTGCGCGATCGGGTCGACTCGCTGCTGATGCGGGGTACCGACTTCGTGGAGGGTGTCCGCTTGGGCGGCGGAGAAACGCTGCGATGTCGTTGGCTGGTGAATGCGGCGGGCACCCGGTCGCGCATCCTGGCGGCGCATGCGGGCATCGACCTTCCGGTGTATCCGCGCAAACGCACGGTGTTCGTATTCCGCAGCCCGACGGCAATCAAGAACTGTCCACTGGTTGTGGATACGACCGGGCTGTGGTTCCGACCCGACGGGGATCGATATCTCTGCGGACCCAGCCTACGCGTGGATCCGAACGTCGAGCCTGATGATTTCGAGATCGATCATCGTCTGTTCGAAGACCTCGCCTGGCCGGCCTTGGCGCATAGGGTCCCTGCGTTTGAAGCAGCCCGGGCAACCAGCGCCTGGGTAGGCCACTATGACTATAACGCCTTCGATCAAAACGCCTTTGTCGGCCCCTGCGAAGCCGTGCCGAATTTCATTCTCGCCTGCGGATTCAGCGGCCACGGCCTGCAGCACGCACCTGGAATTGGCAGGGCGTTGGCCGAATTAATCACCTTCGGCGAGTATCGTACTATTGATGTGGCGCCCTTCTCGTATGCTCGCTACAGCGGCGGGCAGCCGTTGCGGGAATTCAACGTCATCTAGCCGGAGCAAATCGATCCGATGTTGTATCTCGATGCGAAAAGCTTGGCGGCGCGTCTTAGCCCCAAGTCCTTGATCGACGCGCTCGATCGCGCCTTCCGATCCGATGTCCAAATGCCGGCCCGGCAGCGCTACGCCGTCGGCGACCAGGAGAATGCCGCCGCAACCTTGTTCATCATGCCCGCGTGGCAAACCAACGCCTCCATTGGCGTCAAGCTCGTCACGATATTTCCGAAAAACTCCACCTGCGGCAAGCCCGCGGTGCATGCGACCTACACATTGTTCGATGCGGCCACCGGCGCGCCGCGCGCGATGCTCGACGGCACTGAACTTACGCTGCGCCGTACCGCAGCGGCCTCGGCGCTCGCGGCTCGATATCTTGCGCTTCCCGAGGCCTCGCGGCTGCTGATGGTAGGCACCGGCAGTCTGGCGCCGCACGTGATCGAGAACCATGCCGCGGTGCGGCCGATTCGC
>DATMKO010000206.1:0-5491 GCA_035571175.1 Steroidobacteraceae bacterium
CGCGGACCGTACTGCGGGGCGCCGACGCCAACACCGGTGCCGTTGCGGATTTGATATTCCTTGTCCAAGATATTGATCACATCGAAGCGCGCAGTGAGCGTGCCGGCGCCGGGAATCGCAAATATATGCGTGATCCCGATAGTGGCCTGGGTGTAGTACGGCAGACTGGTGCCGTTGGGAATGCTCGTACCGCCGTATGGCGTGGTTTCCCCGGCGGGCAGCGGCAGACTGGCACGCAAACCGGAGCCCACCAGGAAGTCCGCACTGAAGCGCGTGTCCCGCCACAGGTACGAAACACCGCCCGAGGCGGTCTTTTGCTGCTCGTGATCGAGATGAATGTAATTGTTCGCGATGTACGCCAGGTCCTCAGGCGCAAAATTGAACTGCGCCGATTCGATGTCTTTGCCTTTGGCGCTTTGTGCCGCGAAGTTCAAATACGCCGCGAAGTCCTGTTTCGTGTAATTGGCGGTGAACTCCCCGCCGTATTGCTTGCCATAGCGGTAGTTGAACGGCGTCAAAATGATGGGCGCGCCAAACTGGCCTTCGTCGATGAGGTTCGCCGATTGCTTGTAGTAGGAATCGAGTCCCACGGTAAATTCCGGCGTGATCTTCTGTTGCACGCCTAGATCGTAGTAGTTGGCTTTCTCGGCCAATGGCGATGTGGCCAACGGCGTCAACGGGGGGTTGGTCGTGTTTGTAAACAGGGCGATGTCCTTGCCGCCGACCAGCTCGAAGGGCGGCGGCGACATGTAGCGGGAATATCCCGAGTGGACGGTGGTGTTGGGCAGTGCTTGCCACACCACGTTGACCCGCGGGCTGGTTTGGTTGTCGCTGGTGTAGGCGGTAAACCGGTCGAACCGCAGACCATAGTTGATGGTAACGGTCGGTATGATTTTCCATTCATCCTGCAGGTAGGCGCTGTAGATCCACTCGGTCTTGCTGCCGTTGTCGATCAGCGTGGTCGGTATATCGCTCAACGGCACCCCGAAGTCGTCGGTAAGAAGTACCGCCGAACTGGTATCGCTGACCGCATGATCGGTCTGCACGAAGAGTCCGCCGCGGATGATGTTATCTTCGTTGAGATGGTAGGCGGCGTCGCTTTGCGCCCCATAGGCCATATTTTGTTTGAACGCATTTTGTGCCACACCCGTGAACAAGAGATCGCCGGGGAAATCCGGGACGAAGGTCAGGCTCGAATAGCGGGCGATGACCGAGGTCTGCACGTCGAACGCGTCGGTGGAATGCAGCCAGCTCAGGGCGCCGAACTGCGTGACTTCACGCTGGTTCTCGTTGAGGTTCTGGCTGGGGTAGGTGGATATGCCGTTGACCGTGTACCCCAGCGACGGTTCGACTCCGTCCAGATTGGGAATTTGGTACTTGCCCACCGCGCTGCCCAGCATCAGGGCGATTTTGTTCGCGCTATCCAAAATGTCTTCGAAGTAGCCAAAGCCGTGATACTGCGTGGTGTGGTCGTGAATCGGATCGGAGCTGCCGTCGGGCGATTCGATGCCGAGATCATTGCGCAGAAAATCGCCGGTGACGAAGTAGCTGAAGTTTCCCGCGCCGCCGCCGTAGGTGAAGCTCGGCTCCACGGTGCCATGACTGCCGCCATAGATTCCCACCGAGCCGCCGGGTGCCGTCAGGCCGTTCTTGGTCGTGATGTCGAGGATGCCGGCGGTTCGCAGTCCGAACTCCGCCGGCAACGCGCCGGTGATCAGGCTCACCGAGGAAACAAAGCGCGCATCCTGGGACTGGCCGAAGACGCTGATCCCCTCCGGCAGGATGATGCCATTCAGTCGATATTGGAGGCCGTTGTGCTCGCCGCGGATGTGATACTGGCCGAACGAATCCTGCGCGACTTCCGGCATCTGCAAAACCACTTGATTGAACGGCGAGTTTGCTCCGGCCGGCATCGTGGCAATGGCCTCGGCGTCAATGGTGTAAGTGGATGCGCCGGTCTGGGTCTGAATGTGCGAGCGGCCTTCATCCAGGCGCTGTGAAATTACCACGATCGACTGGATGTCGGTGGCATCGGTGGATGCGGAGGCGTCGGTGGAAACGGCGGCATCCGTAGACGCAGCAGCATCGGTGGAAGCAGCCGCAGCAGCCGTGGATTCGGCGGCTTCCGTTGAACTGGCGACACCAAAAGCAAAAATCAGCGCAGCGCCGAAGGCCGCGGCCATAGGGGAAACTCTGAACATAACGGGGACTCCGCAAAAGCTGAATGACAATGAGCGACGGCCGATGACTCGGCGCGGCTCAACGCAAGGCTAAATTTCAGCTTAGGGAGGGTGGGCCGCGGCTGCGCGGCTTGGGGACAGAGGCGTCAATCGCGGAAGACGGAAGCTCTGCAGCGCGCAGCAGTGCGGCGCGGCCGAGCAGAGGAGCATGGAAAGCATGGCTGACGGCGGGGGTGGCGACTTGCGCAAATGCGGGGCATAGCGCGCAGGTGGTATCCGCACCGCTGCCCGACTCGACTTTCAGCTGCACATCGCCCGCATGGAACACATGGCTGAGCTCATGAACAACCGCGCCCTGCTGCGCCACCAGCAGCAGGAGCAATAGGCTCAGCGCTTTAAATGCGTGTTTCATTCAGCCAGTCGGGTTCTACAAACGACTTGAAACCATAGCAGAACTTCAGGGATTTTGCAGCAACCGGGTCACACCGCCTCGAGCGCCGCCGCAAGATCCGCGATGAGATCATCCGCATCCTCGATACCGACCGATATGCGAATCAACGCGTCGGTGATTCCCAATCGATCGCGCGTTTGCTTCGCGACGCCGGAATGCGTGGTGCTGGCCGGGTGCGACATCAATGTTTCCGTGCCGCCGAGACTTACTGCGAGCTTGATCACCTGCAGCGCGTCGAGCAGCCGAAAGGCCTCCGCTTCTCCGCCCTTGACGGCGAAGCCGAAGGTCGAACCCGCGCTGCCGCACTGGCGCTGAAACAGCGCATGGCGCGCGTCATCAGCGTTGAGAAATCCGAGATAGTTCACGGCCGCGATTTTGGGATGCTGGCGCAGGAACTTCGCCACCACGGCTGCGTTTTCCGCCGACTTGGCCATGCGCAGCGCCAGGGTTTCCATCGAACGCATGATCATCCACGCGGTGTTCGGATCGAGCTGGGTACCGAGTGCACCGCGCAGTCTTTTTACGGGTCCGACCGCATCGCGCGAGCCGACCACGCCGCCGGCGACCAGATCCGAATGGCCGCCCACGTACTTGGTCAGCGAATACATGACAAGATCGACGCCAAGGTTGAGCGGGCGCTGGAACACCGGCCCCAGAAATGTGTTGTCGACCGCCACCGGCGGACGCCCACCGCGTTGGCGCGCGCCGATTTGCTCGGAAACCTCGCGCATCAGCTTAAGGTCAACCAGGCTATTGGTTGGATTCGCCGGCGTCTCGACCACGATCAGGCAAACGCGGCCGTTGCTCTGGGCGGCCTTTTGCGAAGCCTGCGCCGCCGCTTCGATGACGGCCTGCCGATCATGCCCGAGAGTAAATCCCACCGCGCTTACGCCGAACTCCGGCAGGGTCTTTTCGATCAGCGTCTCGGTCCCGCCGTACAACGGCTGGCTCATGAGTATCACGTCGCCCGGGCGCACATGCGCCCAGATGACGGTGGATATCGCCGACATGCCGCTGGAGAACACCGCGGCGGTTTCGCCCTCCTCCCACAATGCCAGGCGGTCTTCCAAAACTTCCAGATTCGGATTGTTGAAGCGCGAATAGACAAGACCAGACGACTGGCCGGCAACGGGCTCGCGCCTGCCGGAGGTGTAGTCGAAAAAATCCTTGCCGTCCTGCGCCGTCTTGAATACGAAAGTCGAGGTCAGGAAGATCGGCGGCTTCAGCGAGCCTTCCGACAAGCTGGGATCAAACCCATAACCCATCATTTGAGTTTCAGGCTTGAGCAGGTGTTTGCCGATTTTGCGCTTATGATACGTGTCGTAACTCACGCTGCCCCCAAAAAAGTTAATG
Source organism: Steroidobacteraceae bacterium (assembly GCA_035571175.1). Classification (GTDB taxonomy): domain Bacteria; phylum Pseudomonadota; class Gammaproteobacteria; order Steroidobacterales; family Steroidobacteraceae; genus Bog-1198. Next base: position 3,985 of record DATMKO010000206.1, read on the forward strand.
CCGTGAAGCGCAATATAACACCGTGCTACTCCTAATCATCGCCGCCGCGGCCTTCTTCAGCACGTTGTGCGGCGGACTGCTGGCGCTGCGCCTGCGCGACAAACTGCACTTGATCCTGGGCTTCAGCGCTGGCGCCGTCATCGGCGTCGCATTTTTCGATTTGTTGCCGGAAGCCATCGAATTCGGCGAAAAGTTTCAATCCCCGGCCGGCATCTTGTCGTGGACCGCGGTGGGATTTTTGTTCTATCTGGTGATGGACCGCATACTGCAGTTTCACGGCGACGCAGCGCCGCGCGGCCGCTTCGCCGCCGGCGTGCTCTGCGGCCACAGCTTGCTGGATGGAATCGCCATCGGCCTTGCTTTTCAAGCGTCCCGCGATGTCGGAATCGTGGTAGCGATTGCCGTGTTGACGCACGATTTCTCCGACGGCATCAACACGATGAATATGGTGATGAAAAATCGTGGCAATCGAAAGCTGGCACTGCGCTGGCTGCTGGCGGATGCACTGGCGCCGGTCCTGGGGATGGCATCGACCCGTTTCTTTGCGCTGCCCGACAGCGCCTTCGGCACGGTGCTGGCGCTATTTGCCGGTTTCTTTCTCTACATCGGCGCCAGCGATCTCATCCCCGAAAGCTACCACGCACATCCGAAATTTCTCACGACGGCAACGACTCTGGCCGGCGCCGGCGTGCTGTACCTGGCAATTGCGCTAATCGGGCGTTAAATCGCTCATCGCCGCACTCCCCGCGGAAGCCACCATGATGCTGGCAATGGCCGCCCACTGAATCCAGGTCAAGCTTTCACCGAGAAACAACAGACCGGCGAGCGCCGCAAATGCCGGGTCCAGGCTCATCAGCACGCCAAAGGTGCGGGTGGGCACCCGCGGCATCGCGAACATTTCCAGCGAATAGGGTAATGCGCTCGACAGCAACGCGACGCCGACTGCGGCAGGGAGGATCGCCGGCGAGAAAAGTAGCGCCCCGCTATGCGCCAGGCCGATGGGCACGATGAATACAGCGCCGATCAGGGTACCCCATGCCGTGGTTTGACCGCCGTGCGCGGCACCCGCCTTGCGCCCGAAAACGATGTACAGAGCCCAACACACCCCGGCGGCGAGTGCGCAAGCGATGCCGACGGGCGGCAGCCGCTGGCTGCCAAATCCCAACGGCAGTAGGACCAGTACGCCGAGTATCGCCATCAAAACCCACAAAAAATCACGGGGTCGGCGCGATGCTGCCAAGGCAACGCCGAGCGGGCCTGTGAATTCCAGCGCCATGGCAATGCCGAGCGGTATGGAGCGCAGCGATAGATAGAAAAACAAATTCATGCAGCCCATCGCAACGCCGTAAACGATGATCGTGCGGGCCTCGCGCAAGTTTACGCGCAGGCGCCATGGACGCCACGCGGCGAACAGAATTACCGAGGCAATGGCCAATCGCATCGCGGCCGCGCCGACGGCGCCCACCACCGGGAACAGCCCCTTTGCCAGCACCGCGCCCAGCTGAAA
>DATMKO010000207.1:0-2205 GCA_035571175.1 Steroidobacteraceae bacterium
TTGGGCCCTTGCAGTCCAACGGCAATCGCGAAATATACGGCGCTGCGCCTCCCGAGGAATGAGATCGATGCAGCAACGACACATCTGCCTCGCGCCGTTTGCATTCCTGCTGGCACTGGCAGGCGTGCATCAAACGATCGCCTCTCCGGCCACGGACGTCGACAAGTACCTAAGCGGTCTCGCCACCTGGTCTGCCGACTTTACCCAGACCATCGATGATGGCCACGGCAAAATCATGCGCAGCGCCGCTGGCAAACTCTACTTGCAAAAGCCCGGGAAATTTCGCTGGGATTATTCGCAGCCGTCCGAGCAATTGATACTGGCGGACGGCAAGCAAATCTGGTTCTACGATAAGGATCTGCAGCAGGCCAACGTGCGCAATATGGATGCCACTTTGTCGAGCACGCCGGCGGTGCTGTTATCGGGCGGCGGCTCGGTCAGCAGTCAGTTCGATGTCACCGCCTTACCGCCGGAGGGCGGTCTGGAGTGGTATCAGCTGATTCCCAAGCATCCGGAAACGGACTTTCAGCTGGTGCGCATCGGATTCAAACAGGGGCAGTTGGCGTCCATGTTTCTTGCCGACAAGCTCAATCAGGTCACCCAATTGACCTTTACCAATCCTAAGCGCAACGCGAATTTTGCGGCGGACCTATTCACGTTCGTGCCGCCGCCCGGAGTCGATGTGATCGGGCGCGGCGGCCAGTGACGGCCGGCGACGGCACTTATCGACCGCTGGCTGATCGGCTGCGCCCGCAGTCCCTGGAGGAATTCGTCGGACAATCGCATTTGTTGGGTGCCGGGGCGCCGTTGCGCCGAGCGCTCGAGTCCGGTCATCCCCATTCCATGATTCTCTGGGGACCTCCGGGCACCGGCAAAACTACATTGGCACGCTTGGTGGCACAGGGGGCGCGGGCGGAGTTCGTCGGCTTGTCGGCGGTGCAGGCTGGAATCAAGGATATCCGAGCCGTGGTCGAGCAAGCCCGCAGCCTCCGCGGCACCCGCGACACAGTCCTGTTTCTCGACGAGGTGCATCGCTTCAATAAGGCGCAGCAGGACGCATTTCTGCCGTACGTGGAGGACGGCACTCTGATTTTCATCGGCGCGACCACGGAGAATCCGTCGTTTGAAGTCAATAACGCCTTGCTGTCGCGAGCGCGCGTCTATGTGCTGAAGTCTCTGAATACCGCCGATCTTGGCAAGCTCTTAGATCGCGCGCTCATCGATAAGGAGCGGGGCTTGGGATCGCTGCAGCTGCAGATCGATGCAGGCGCGCGTGAATTGCTGCTGGCCGCGGCCGACGGCGATGCTCGCCGCATGCTGAATCTACTGGAAACCGCCGCGGATTTGAGCTCTCCGGTCGACTCAGGGCGGCGCTTGGATGTCGATACGATGCGCGCAGTGATCGGCAGCACCTATGTGCGCTTCGACAAGGGCGGCGAGAACTTCTATGACCAGATCTCGGCGCTGCACAAATCGGTGCGCGGCAGCGATCCGGATGCCGCGCTGTATTGGCTGTGCCGCATGTTGGCCGGCGGCTGCGATCCTTTGTACGTTGCCCGCCGCGCGCTGCGCATGGCGAGCGAGGATATAGGCAATGCGGATCCTCGGGCGCTGACCATGGCGCTGGAGGCCTGCGCGGTGTATGAGCGCTTGGGCAGTCCGGAAGGTGAACTGGCCATCGCTCAAGCCATTGTCTTCATGGCGTGCGCCGCCAAGAGCAATGCCGTGTACACGGCTTTCTCTGCGGCGACCGCCGATGCGGCGAGTTTGGGTTCGCTGGAAGTTCCCCTGCACCTGCGCAATGCGCCGACGCGGTTGATGAAGGAAATCGGCTACGGCAAAGACTATCGATACGCGCACGATGAACCGGGTGGCTATGCCGCGGGCGAGCGTTATTTCCCGGATGAAATGCCCGACCGCCGCTACTATGTGCCGGTTACCCGTGGGTTGGAAATCAAAATCGGCGAAGCGCTTGCGGCACGCCGGGCGCGCGATGCCAAGGCCCGGGATGTGGGCAAATCGTGAGCCTTAGCGCGCTTCGCCTACAATGACGCCATCTACAGTCCTAGGAATCCCCCGTGCTTGATCCCAAGCTGCTGCGCAGCGATTTACCCGGAGTGGCCGCCGCGCTGGCGCGGCGCGGTTTTGTCCTCGATACCGAAGGCTTCGCCGCCCTCGAAGAGCAGCGCAAGAGTGTGCAAATTG
>DATMKO010000208.1:0-4437 GCA_035571175.1 Steroidobacteraceae bacterium
CTTCATTGCCGTGTTGCATGGCATGGGCTGCGAATTTGCTCTCGATGATTTTGGCAGCGGTTTGAGTTCATTCTCGACCTTGAAGACTCTGCCGATGGACTACCTGAAGATTGACGGCTCATTCATCACGAATCTGGCCGGGGATGCGGTGAATCGGGCAATGGTGGCGGCAATGATCGAACTGTCGCGCAGTCTGCATTTCCGGGTGGTTGCGGAACATGTCGAGGATCAGCTGTCGCTGGACACCGTGACCGATATGGGCATCGACTTCGTGCAGGGATTCTTGGTTGGCCGGCCGCAACCGCTATCCATGATACCCAGCCAATCCTAGAGGCTGGGCTCCTTAGGCGCGCTTATAACCCACAGTTTCGCCCTCATAACAAACTTCTATGGCAATTCCCCCGCGCTTAGGAGGAAAATCACCGCCATAGGCCACAAATTTTCCGCGGCAACGAGGTGCAACATGCATGTATTTGAGGACAACACCAAGTCCATCGGCCGCACGCCGCTGGTGCGCATCAACCGGCTGGATGCCAGCAGCGGCGCGGTCGTTCTCGCCAAGATCGAGGGCCGCAACCCCGCGTATTCGGTGAAGTGCCGCATCGGTTCGGCGATGGTGTGGGACGCCGAGGAGCGCGGCACATTGAAGCCGGGCATGTCGATCGTCGAGGCCACCAGCGGCAACACCGGAATCGCGCTGGCATTCGCGGCAGCGGCGCGCGGCTATGGATGCGTGCTCACCATGCCGGACACCATGAGCATGGAGCGGCGCAAGGTGCTGGTGGCATTCGGCGCAAAACTCATACTGACCCCGGGCGCCAAGGGCATGAAGGGGGCGATTGCCAAGGCCGACGAACTTGCCGCTGCGGATCCCAGCCGCTATCTCTTGATGAAGCAGTTTGAGAATCCCGCCAATCCGGCCATTCACGAGAAAACCACCGGTCCTGAAATCTGGGATGACACCGACGGCAAGGTGGATATTTTCGTCAGCGGCGTCGGCACCGGCGGCACGCTGACGGGTGTTTCGCGCTACATCAAGAAGACGCGCGGCAAGCAGATCGTGACAGTGGCGGTCGAGCCCACGCACTCGCCGGTCATCACACAAACGCTGGCCGGTCAACCGCTGACGCCCTCGCCGCACAAGATCCAAGGCATTGGCGCGGGATTCGTTCCACAGAATCTCGATGTGTCCTTTGTTGATCGCGTCGAGCAGGTCAACAACGAGGAGGCCATCGACATGGCGCGCAGGCTGGCGCGCGAGGAGGGGCTGCTCTCCGGAATCTCCAGCGGCGCGGCGCTTGCCGCAGCCCTGCGCCTGGCACGCGAACCGAACAACAAGGGCAAAACCATTGTCGTGATCCTGCCGGATGCCGGCGAGCGCTATCTCTCGGGCGCGCTGTTCGCGGGGCTGTTCGAGGAAGTCGAGAAGATGCAGGCGGTTGCGTGAGCGTTGCATGAGCGCCACGGTCTCAGCTTCGCCCCCGGCCGCGCCGGCCGAGAAGCTCAAAGAGGAGCTGCTCGACAGCTACCTCGGGGATGAGCGCGCGCGGCGCATTGCGCAGCGCTATCTGCCGTCGCGCGAGGCCATCGTCGAAATCCTGGAGTCGGTGCTCGATTTGATGTATCCCGGTTATTTCGGGCGGCAGGATTTGAACCGCGAGAATCTTGGCGCGCACCTGTCGCAAATGCTGGCGGCGCTGCTGCCCAAACTCGAGCGCGAAATGGAGCATTGCCTGTGCTACGGGCGCGAGCGCGAAGCGGCGCGGCTGGAGTTCGGCGAATGCGCGCCGCGCGCCCGCGAACTGGCGCAGATCTTTCTGCAGCGGCTGCCCGAGATCCGCGGCCTCCTGATACGCGATGTGCAGGCGGCTTTCGACGGCGATCCAGCGGCGCTCAATCTGGACGAAATCATCCTCGCGTATCCCGGCGTGCTCGCGGTCAGCGTGTATCGGATCGCGCATGCTTTGTACGATCTGGGCGTGCCCATGATGGCGCGCATCATGACCGAATGGGCGCATTCCAAAACCGGCTGCGACATTCATCCGGGGGCGACCATCGGCGCGGCGTTTTTCATCGATCACGCCACCGGTGTGGTGATCGGGGAGACCACGCACATCGGCGATGGCGTAAAGCTCTACCAGGGCGTGACCTTGGGCGCGCTGTCTTTACCCAAGGATGCCAGCGGACAAATCATTCGCGGCAAAAAGCGTCATCCGACAGTGGAGAACGGCTCGACCCTGTACGCCAATGCCACGGTGTTGGGCGGTCAAACCGTGGTGGGCGCCGACAGCGTCATCGGCGGCTCGGTATTCCTCACACGCAGCGTGCCGCCGCGTTCGCGCGTCTCCTTGAAGGAGCCGGAGCTGCGGGTATTGACGCGCGACGGCGCCGCGGAGCCCGACGCCATCTATTTCGATATTTGAACCGAATTACATCATCTTGCCGAGAACAGGCACGAGCAGCAGCGCCACGATGTTGATGATCTTGATCAAGGGATTGATCGCCGGCCCCGCAGTGTCCTTGTAGGGATCGCCGACGGTATCGCCGGTCACCGCGGCCTTGTGGGCGTCCGATCCCTTGCCGCCGAAATGACCCTCTTCAATGTATTTCTTGGCGTTATCCCAAGCACCGCCGCCAGTGGTCATGGAAATCGCGACGAACAGTCCGGTGACGATGGTACCGATCAGCAGTCCGCCCAGGGCCTGAACGCCGGAGCCCGGACCCATCAAGAAATTGATGATCAGCACCAGCACGATGGGTACCAGGATGGGCAACAGCGACGGGATGATCATTTCCTTGATGGCCGCCTTGGTCAGCATATCCACGGCGCGCGAATAATCGGGCTTCGCGGTGCCTTCCATGATGCCGGCGATTTCGCGGAATTGACGGCGCACCTCGTTGACCACCGCGCCAGCGGCCCGGCCAACGGCTTCCATGGCCATCGCGGCAAACAAGTACGGCACCAGGCCGCCGATGAACAAGCCGATGATCACGGCGGGATTGGATAGGTCAAAACTGGTCGCGTGGCCGAGCACTTCGCCGAGCTTGTGGGTGTAGTCGGCAAACAAGACCAGCGCCGCCAGTCCGGCCGAGCCGATGGCATAACCCTTGGTCACCGCTTTGGTGGTATTGCCAACCGCATCCAATGGGTCGGTGACATCGCGCACCTTCTTGTCCAGGTGCGCCATCTCCGCAATCCCGCCGGCGTTGTCGGTGATCGGTCCATAAGCATCCAGCGCCACGATCATGCCGGTCATCGACAGCATCGCGGTGGCTGCAATGGCGATGCCGTACAGACCCTCGAGCTGGAACGAGGCCCAGATGCTCAATGCCACGGCGATGACGGGCAGGGCGCAGGCCTTCATCGACACGCCGAGTCCGGCAATGATGTTGGTGGCATGACCGGTTTGCGAGGCTGCGGCCACGTGCTGCACGGGCGCGTACTCGGTTGCGGTGTAGTACTCGGTAATCACGATCATCGCCGCGGTCAACGCCAACCCGACCAAGGTGCACAGCCAGATGCGCATGGCGTGATCGCCCATGATTTGCTGCGAGACGAAGTAAAACGCGATGGCGGAGATGACGGCCGACACGATGACGCCCTTATAAAGCGCGTTCATGATCTTGCCGCCCTCGCGCGTCGACACGAAAAAGGTGCCGATGATGGAAGAGACGATGGAAATCGCGCCTAAGACCAGAGGAAACAATACCGCCCGCGCGCCCATGTCCACCATCACCAGACCGCCGAGCAGCATCGTCGCCACCAGGGTCACGGCATAGGTCTCGAACAGGTCGGCCGCCATTCCGGCGCAGTCGCCGACGTTGTCGCCGACATTGTCGGCAATCACCGCCGGATTGCGCGGGTCATCTTCGGGAATGCCCGCTTCCACCTTGCCCACCAGGTCCGCGCCCACATCCGCGCCCTTGGTGAAAATGCCGCCGCCCAAGCGCGCGAAAATCGAAATCAGCGAACCGCCGAACGCGAGACCCACCAGCGAGCGCAGCGCGGCTTCCGGATCCCCCAGCATTCGCAGCATGCCGAGGTAGTAGCCGGCGACACCGAGCAACCCCAAGCCCACGACCAGCATGCCGGTGATGGCGCCGCCGCGAAACGCAACCTTCAGCGCCGCGTTAATTCCATGGTGTGCCGCTTGCGCGGTACGCACGTTGGCTCGCACCGAGATGAACATGCCGATGTAGCCTGCCAATCCGGACAGAATGGCGCCAACCGCGAAGCCGCCCGCAGTCGGCCATCCCAGCGCAAAACCCAGCACGAAAAACAGAATCACTCCGACGATCGCGATGGTGGAATACTGGCGGTTCAAATAAGCGCGGGCGCCGGCCTGAATGGCGGCGGCGATCTCTTGCATCCTGGGATTGCCGGCAGGCTGCGCCAGAATCCAGCGCACCGAAATGACGCCGAAGAGGATTGCAACC
>DATMKO010000209.1:0-2513 GCA_035571175.1 Steroidobacteraceae bacterium
CACTCCGCCGAAGCAACAATGCTTTTCATCAGCGAGCATGGCGCCATATGCTGGACTGCGGCTGGACCTTGTGAGCACCATGTTAACGTCAGGGTCGCGGTATGGCAGATACTGAACCAGACCTGACTATCCTCGCGCTCAACAGCGGCTCTTCCTCGCTCAAATTTGGGTTGTACCGAGTCGGATCTTTACAGGCGGAATTACTGCTCTCAGGTGAGGTTGAGTCGATCGGCGACAAGGGAAGTAAATTCCAAGCGCAGGATTCGCGCGGAAATGCATTACTCTCCGACGAATCATCCATTCCGGGCCAACGCGAAGCGGTCACCCGCATCGGTAGACTTCTTGCCGACTCCAAGATGCCGGCGCTTGACGCCATCGGGCATCGCATTGTGCATGGCGGGCCGAAGCTCCGGCAGCATTGCCTGATTGACGAGGCGGTGCTCCGGGAACTTGAGACTGCCGCCGTCTTTGCGCCGCTGCACACGCCGGCGGCGCTGGCGGTCATCCGCTTCGCACAAGAACACTTTCCCAGGCTTCCGCAGGCGGCGTGCATCGACACCGCCTTTCACGCCGGGTTGCCCGAGGTCGCACGGGTCTTGGCGATCCCCAAGGAACTGCAATTGGACGGTATCCAACGCTATGGGTTTCATGGCCTTTCCTGCGAATCGATCGTCCACCAATTGGCGGAAGATCTGCCAAACCGCCTGGTAATCGCCCATCTCGGCAACGGCGCCAGCGTTACGGCGGTCAAGGGCGGCAAATCGATCGACACCAGCCTGGGATTGACCCCGACCGGTGGGGTAATCATGGGCACGCGCAGCGGCGATATTGATCCCGGCGTTCTGGTCTATCTCATGCGCGAGAGGAAATTCGATGCGGCCATGCTTGAAGAGCTGGTCGATCATCGTTCCGGGCTCCTTGGAATTTCGGGCGTCGGCAGCGACATGCGGCGTCTGTATGAAGCAGCTTCAGCAAACGCCGATGCGCGTCTGGCGATTCAAATGTTCTGCTATTCGGTGCGCAAGCAGGCCGCCGCGATGGTCGCTGCGCTCGATGGCGTCGATTTGATCGTTTTTACCGGCGGCATCGGCGAAAATGATCCGGAAGCACGCGCTGTGATCTGCCGCGGCCTGTCCTGGATCGGCGTCAGCCTCGACGAAGCTCGGAACCGTTCGGCAAACAATCCGATCAGCGATCCTGCATCACGTTGCTTGGTACAGGTTCTCGCCTCGCAGGAAGACGAGCAGATCGCCCGCCATACCTGGATGTTGTTCCGACGGGGTTAGTTTGGCGGCAAAAACCTGTTGACACCGTCGTGACCACGGGGGCGTCAACAAGGACAGGCGCGGTGAACGCCGGTCGCGGCGCCGCAAGGCTCAGCGATGGACCAGGATTGGGATCTTGGAATGCGTGAGGACCTTGACCGTCTCGCTGCCGAGGACGATCGCCGAGATGCCGTGACGGCCGTGCGAGGCCATGACGATCAGGTCACAGCCTTTCGACGCCGCGATATCGATGATCGCTTGGTAGGGATGCTCATGCTCCACATGGACCGTCTCGCATGGGACGCCGGCCACTTGCGCCGCCTGAGCGACCGCGCCAAGGGTTTTCCCGGCGTGCTCGCGCATGCGTGTCTGGTACTGGGCCGGCGTGTCCTCGATCATCTGCGGGTTGGTCGAAAACAAATGAAAAGCCGGCAAGACCGTCAGCGCGGTAACTTTGGCGCCGATCCGCTGTGCCAAGGCGATGCCGTGCTGGACAGCCTTCCCGGCGAGTTGCGACCCGTCCGTCGGTATCAGGATGTTGGCGTACATCGCCTCTCCGTGCTCGCGCCCTCTTGAGTCCTCATTTCGCAAGCCGCTCGCGGGTCGCCAGCAATTCCTGCCTGCGCTGGGCATTCGTGTATCCCTACGGCGGTGCGCGCAGCGTGAGGGGCACCCGGAGGGTTCGGTCACGTCGCAGGTCGTGCGGCTGGCCGCTTACGAGAAGCGTCATCGGTTCTCCTGCTTCCAGCGTTGCTTCGACGAGTTGTTCGCCCTGAGCAATCTTGATCCTCAGGTGGCGGCCACGCCACTGAACGCCGAAGCCGAGGCTGCGCCAATTTGGCGGCAGTTGCGGGTCGAGGGCAATCCCTTTGCTGTGCAGCGACAGGCCTGCGAAACCTAACACGGCCGTCATCCAGATCCCGCCGAGGGCCGCTATGTGAATACCGCCGTCGATCGCCACATGGGTATCCGCGAGATCGATCGCCGCGGTCTGCTGGAAGTAGCGCAGCGCCATTTCGGAGCGGCCCAGCCGGGCCGCGACCATCCCATGCATGGCGCGGCTCAGCGAGCTGCCGTGACCGCAGCGAGGCTCGTAGTAATCGAAGTTCTTCGCTCCCGTTTCACCAACGAACTCCTCCGGCAGCAGCCCCAGCAGGGCCACGACATCGGCCTGTTTGACCACCTGGGATCGTTGGGTTCGCTCTCGCCCGAGCACCACGTCCATCGGCACGGAGCGGCCTGCGTAGT
>DATMKO010000210.1:0-3986 GCA_035571175.1 Steroidobacteraceae bacterium
TGTCGAGCGGCTCGCCGCCGCGTTCGCATCCGGGCGGGCCGAGGTTGCGCCGACGTTAAAAGCCTGCCGAACCTGCAGGCTGCAGGGACTGTGTCGTGTCCCGGCGGCGCTCGATGCAGTGGACGATGCGAATGAATGACCCGCAGGGCGTTGTCGATCGCGCTGCGCGCGAGGTTGCCATCGCATCGAACGGATCGGTATTGGTGCAGGCACCGGCCGGTTCGGGCAAGACGACCTTGTTGGTATCGCGATACTTGCGGTTGCTCGCGGCAGTCGATGCGCCCGAGCGCATTTTGGCGTTGACGTTCACGCGGCTGGCCGCCCAAGAAATGCGGCGGCGCGTGCTGGACGCTGTCGCCTGCGCACGCAGCGCCGCGTGTCCCCAAGGCATGAACCACCGCACCTGGGAACTGGCGGTGGCCGCGAAGCGGCATATGGAGGCGCTGCATCTCGACATTGAATCGCAGCCATCGCGACTGCGCATTGAAACCATCGACGCCTTCAATGCATGGCTCGCGAATCAGTTGCCGGTAGCCGCCGGCTCGGGATTCAATCTGCGTGTACTGACGGACGCGCGCCCAAGCTACGAAGAGGCTGCACGGCGCGCTTTGGCGAATGCCGAGAACGATCCGTTCGGAACCGCCGTCGAGCGTGTGCTGGCTCTCGATGATCAACGCTGGCGCAAGCTCGTGGATTTGATCGCGGCCATGCTGCCGAGCCGCGACCGCTGGCTGCCGATACTTGCAGGCCGCCTGTATGCGGCAAGCGCGCTCGATGAGCCGCAACTCAAGAGCGTGCGCCGGCACTTCGATGAGGATCTCGAGCTTCTCGTCACCCGCGTTCTGTTTCGTGCGCATGAAGCGCTGGGTGCGGAGAGGGTTGCAGCGTTGTCGCCGCTGATGCACCGCGCCGCCCAGCGCTTGGGGTCGGCGTCGATCCTGGCCCCGTGGTTTCAGGACGGCAGCGCGCTGTGCCCGGATTCACGGGACGTCGCACGTTGGCGCTGCATTGCCAGGCTGCTGCTGACTGCGGAAGGATGGCCGCGCACACGCATCTCGATCAACGATGGTTTTCCGGCGGATTGCGTGGACAAGGCGCCGATGCTCGGTCTGCTGGCGGAATTCGCCGGCGAACCGCAATTGCGCGATGTGCTCCTGGAATTGCGCACGCTGCCGGATCCTGCGTACGGCGAAGCTGCCTGGGGGCGGGTGCGCGAGGTTGCGCAGGTGCTGGTGTTGTCCGCGGCGGAACTCGACGGCGTATTTCGCGAGCAGGGGGCGGTGGATTTTCCCGCCATATCATTGGCGGCGCTGCGGGCGCTGGGCACCGATGCTAAACCGACGGATTTGAGTTTGCGTCTCGACTACCGCCTGCAGCACATTCTGGTGGACGAATTTCAGGATACTTCCAGCGCACAGCTGGAGCTGATTCGCCTGCTGACCGCCGGGTGGCAAAGAGAAGACGGCCGCAGCATGTTTTGCGTGGGTGATCCCATGCAGTCCATTTATGGATTTCGCCAGGCCGAGGTGCGCGCATTTTTGGAGCTCGCGGAGGAGGGCATCGGCGACGTGCGCTTCGACGTGCAGCGGTTGCGGAGCAATTTTCGATCCGTTCAGCCCGTGGTGAAATGGATCAACGCCTGCTTTTCGCGCCTCATGCCGCAAGTCGACGACCGCAATCGCGGCGCCATCGCCTTTCGCGAGAGTGAGGCGGTGATGCGATCCGATAAATCGGAGTACGGCGTCGAACTCAAGGGATTCGCAAGCCGTGGCGCGGAATCCGCAAGCATCGCAGAGATGATCGGCGCGGCAATCGCCCGGCATCCGGCATGGCGGATTGCGGTGCTGGTGCGCGCCAAAAGCCATGCGCGCGAGATTGCTGCCAGCTTGCGTGCGCGCGGCATCGCCTTTCGCGCCGTGGACATTGAACCTTTGCAAGATCGCGCGGCGGTTCGCGACATCATTATGCTCACATGCGCCTTGCTGCATTTGGGCGATCGCATCGCATGGCTCGCAGTACTGCGCGCGCCATGGTGCGGGCTGATGCTGGCCGATCTTTTGCCGATCGCACGCGCCGCACCGATCGTGTGGGATGCGATTCGAGACGATGCTCTGCTGGGTCAACTCAGCGCCGATGGTCGCGCCCGCTGTGAGCGGCTGCGCTCGACAATCGAGGCCGCACATGCGGTTCGCAATGACAGTTCGGTGGCGCGCTGGATCGAGAGAACCTGGCTCAGCTTGGGCGGGGCGAGCTGCGTCGCATCGCGGCAGGAACTTAAGCTGGCCGGCGCAGCCTTCGCTCGCCTCAGAAACCTCGAGGAACACGGCTTGCCGGATGCCGCGGATTTGCCGCACAGTTTTGCCGATCTCTACGCCGACTACGGTGATGCCGGCGCCGTTGAAATCATGACCATCCACAAAGCCAAGGGCCTGGAATTCGACATGATCGTGCTACCCGCGCTCGATCGGCCGGTGCGGCGCGATCGCGGCCAATTGCTGCTTTCGCATCAATTCGCGCGCAGCGGTCGCGACGGCATGGTGATGGCGGCGCGGCCGCCGGTCGGGGCCGAGAGCGACCTGTTGTTCGAATTTTTGCGCTACCAGGCGCGCGACGCTGCCACGCTCGAGGCCCAGCGCCTGCTGTATGTGGCCTGCACCAGGGCAAAATGGCAGCTGCGCTTGACCGCCACGATCGGCAACGGGGACGAGCCCGAGGAACCCGCAGAGGAATCGGCCGAACAAGATTCTTGGGCCCCTCGAGCCGGCAGCTTGTTGGCCGCCTTGTGGCCGGTGGTCGGCCATGAATTCGTGGCGCAGAGCCGCCCCGCGCCACGAACAACGGCCGGCATCGCTGCTGCCGCGGCCGACGGCCAAGCACCGCGCGGCGGTCCCCTGCAGCGCCTGCCCGCGGACTGGTCGGAAGGGCAACTGTTGGCCCCGCTCGTGGCGGAGGCGATTGCAGCGCAGCCTGTTCGAGAAGAGTGGCCGGTGTTCGACTGGGCTGGCGAAACAGCCAGGCGGGTGGGGAGCCTGGTGCATGCGGAATTGCAGGCCATGGATTTGGCTCGCATCGACGCGCGCGTGATTCGCACACGCGAGGGGCATTTTAGCCGCTGGCTGGCCCTGCATGGCGTGCCGCCCGAACTATTGCAGGCATCGGCAGCGCGTGTCACTGAGGCCCTGCTGGCGGTGATCGAGGATCCGCGCGGGCGCTGGATCTTGGGATCCGGCTACCGAGACGACTTTCGCGAATATGCGCTTTCGGGACAGTGGCAGGGCGAGATGTGGCGCGTGGTGTTTGATCGCAGCTTCATCGACGCTGCCGGCGTGCGCTGGGTGATTGACTACAAGACCAGCCAACACCTGGGCAGCGGCGTGGAAGAATTTCTCGACCGCGAAGTCCTGCGTTATACGCCGCAACTGCAACGTTACGCACGCTTGGCAAAGAAACTTGGACCCGAACCGGTGCGCTTGGGATTGTATTTTCCCCTGATGAGGGCGTGGCGCGAGTGGAGTGCTTGAGCCTGAGCACGGGTAGGGGCCATTTTTTTCTTGACTGGCAGATGATACTGGATATATAACCAAACCTGGATATATAAACAGTATCACAATTCACCGCAACCATACAGGAGTCCCCCCATGATCGGATATGTAACGCTGGGTACCAACAACCTGCCACGGGCTGCCGCTTTTTACGATTCCTTGCTCGCTGAGATTGGCGCCAAGCGCATGATGGAAAACGAGCAATTCGTCGCCTGGTCGGTGACACCGAGTTCACCCGGATTGGGCATCACCAAACCCTTTGATAAGAAAGCCGCCTCCGTCGGCAATGGCGTGATGGTGGCTCTGGCCGTTGACAGCAAAGCAAAGGTGGATGCTTTACATCGAAAGGCGCTGCAACTGGGCGGGGCAGACGAGGGCGCGCCGGGACCACGGGGTGAGGGGTTTTATGCCGGCTACTTTCGAGACCTGGACGGCAATAAGCTC
>DATMKO010000211.1:0-2041 GCA_035571175.1 Steroidobacteraceae bacterium
GGGTGCGCTGGGAATTCAAGAGGGCGGGTATCTGTTGCTGGCGCCGCTGGCAGGTTTGCCGCCCAGCGCCGCATTGGCTTTGTCGCTGGCCAAGCGCGCGCGCGAATTGCTGCTGGGTCTGCCCGGTCTGCTCTATCTGCAGTTTGCAGCGCGCGCTGCCGCGCGAATGCCGCCGGTTACTTGAGCATTTGTGTAATATTCCTGACGCTTTACTAGGGACGTATTTTGATGCGAGCAATCATTCTGGCAGCTGGACGCGGTTTGCGCCTGCTACTACCAGAAGACAAGCAGCTGCCGAAGTGCCTGCTGCGATTTGACGGCATGAGCCTGCTCGAACGGCACCTGCGCATGTTGCGAGGCGCCGGCGTCGAGGAGGTCGTGCTGGCGCTGGGGTTTCGGCACGAACTGATCGAAGCTGAGCTCGATCGTTTGGCGTGGCAGCCGCGTCCCGAAATTGTGCTCAACAGGCGCTTTGAACTTGGCAGCGTACTGACCCTGCATGCCGTGGCGGACGCGATGACCCGCGGCGGCGATATCCTTGTGATGGACGCGGATGTGCTGTACGACGAGCGCATCATGGACACCTTGGTAGCGGGGCGAAGTCCCGTCAATCGCCTGCTGATCGATTGCGATTTCGAAGACGGCGAGGAGCCGGTCAAAATATGTCTGCGCGACGGTGTGCCCATTGAACTGCGCAAGCAACTTTCGGCTGACATCGAATACGACACCATCGGCGAGTCGGTCGGCTTTTTCCGCTTCACGCAACCGGCTGCACGGCGTCTCGCGGCTCTGGTCGCCGGCTACGTTGCAAGCGGCCGGGCGCAAATGCCGCATGAGGAGGCGGTGCGGGATCTGCTCCTTGAGCACACACAACTCGTGGAGGTTGCCGATGTGACCGGCGCCCCGTGGATCGAAATCGACTATGCAGAAGACCTGCTGCGAGCGACCAATGAAGTGCTTCCGCAACTTCAAGTGTTGGCCCTGCGGTGAACAGGCTTCTTGCCGCTGCTTTCGCCGCCGCCTTGAGCGTAGCGTCCGCGCCGTGCCGGTCGGACGCCGCTGAGGACCCGGATGTGCCGCCGACTTCGATGCCCCTGGAGGTCCCTCAGGGCCCGCTGCCCGCGCAGCCTGCGCCTCCGAGCGGGTTGTCGCGCTGGTTCAATCCGGAGACGGCACCGTTCATCCCGGTGCCACTGATCTCGACGGACCCGAACAGCGGTTCGACCTTTGGACTGATTCCCACCTGGGTGAAAACCGACGAGAATCACGACGTCACCCGCATCGTCGCCCCGGACATCCTGGTCAACGAAAACTTTGGCCTTGGCGTGCATGGCCGCGTGTTTGCTTATTCGTCGGCCGACGAACAATGGTCGATGGTGGCGGGCATCAAGGAGCGCGTGGAGCGGGAATTTGATTTCGAATATCAGCGCGGGCGATTGCGCGAGGAGCGCTGGTCGATCAGCTATAGTCTCATCTACGACCGCGACGGCACGCCACGCTACTTTGGCATCGGCAATGAGACGCCGCTGAGTTCGCAAACAAACTACACCAACCAGCAAGCGTTCGGCCGGGTGCAGGTCGGCCTGAATTTGACTCACGCCTGGCAGCTGCAGTACACCTTGCAATTGCAAACCGTCGACGTGCTACCCGGCACCTTGGAGGGCGTGCCGTCCATTCAAACGCTGTTCCCCACCGTTTATGGGCTGGGCACGAACAACCAAGTGCTCAATCGGTTTGCCGTTATCTACGATACCCGGGATGATCAGAGCATTCCGAGCCGCGGCATGCAGTGGGTTGTCTACGGCGGCGCTGCTGCCAGAAACGGGTTGTTGAATACTTCCTCGTATGGCGAATACGGTGTGGACGGCCGATATTTTTGGCCGGTGGCCCTCGACACGGAACTCGCCGTGCACACGGCGCTGCACTATCTGCCCGGCTCCGGCCAGGTGCCGTTTTGGGCACTCAGCAATATCGGCGGCGGCGAGAGCCAGATTGGCGGCGAGCAGCCGCTGCGCGGATTTGGCACCGGGCGGTTTTACGA
>DATMKO010000212.1:0-2938 GCA_035571175.1 Steroidobacteraceae bacterium
GACCCACGCTGCGGAGAGTTGAATTGCTCGCTCGGGGCTACGGCTCGAGCGTGGGGAGTATCAGTGGCTGAGACCGCGGGAACGGATAAAACAGCGCTGCTGAATCAGCTGCGCATCGATCGCAGCGAGCCGCCGGATTCCGCGGGGGGACATGCCAAGTGGTGGGCCGCCGGCATTGCCGTTGCGATCGTCGCCGCGTCCGGCGTCTGGTACCTGCTGCGCCCAACCGGCGTGATTGTGAAGGCGGCGGTAGCACAAGCGGCATCGACAGGCGGTTCTGCATCGATCGGCGGCGCATCGCTGCTCGATGCTTCCGGTTACATCGTCGCACGCCGTCGTGCCACCGTGTCCTCGAAAATCACCGGCAAGGTAGTCGAAGTACACCTTGAGGAAGGCCAGCGCGTCGAGGCGGGCGAAGTGATCGCCCGTCTGGATGATTCAAACTGGAAGGCGGCATTGGCGCAAAGCAACGCACAGCTGCAGCAGGCGCAGGCCAATCTCGCGTCCGCGCAAACCGCCTACGATGACGCAAAGCCGATTTTCGAACGCAATGAGCAGCAGAAGTCAGCCGCGGTCATCAGTCTGCAAAGTTTCGATGAGGCGAAGGCACAATACAACGTCGCACGAAACAATCTGCTCATCGCCCAGAGTGCGCTTGATTCGGCTCGAGCCGGCGTGCTGGTCGCGCAGCGCAGCCTCGATGATACGGTGATACGCGCGCCCTTCTCCGGCATAGTTACCGAGAAGGCCGCGCAACCCGGCGAAATGGTGTCGCCGGTATCCGCCGGCGGCGGCTTTACACGAACCGGCATCGGCACCATCGTCGACATGGACTCGCTCGAGGTGGAAGTGGATGTCAGCGAGAATTTCATCAACCGCGTCCGGCCGCAGCAGCCGGTAGTCATCAAACTGAATGCGTATCCCGACTGGGATATTCCCGGCTCCGTCATTGCGATGATCCCCACGGCGGATCGAGCCAAGGCAACCGTCAAAGTGCGTATCGCGATCAAACAGAAGGATCCGCGCATCATTCCCGAGATGGGCGCTCGCGTATCGTTTCTGACCGAAAAGGAACCGCAGGCGCCCGGAGCTGAAAAAACCCCGCCGGCACCTGGAGTAATCATACCTGCCGAGGCGGTCGCCACCAGTGGCGACAGCAGCATCGTGTATGTGATTCATGACTCGACCGTGGAGCGTCGCGCGGTGCGGCTCGGCGCCAAGACCGCCGCCGGCCAGGTCGTCATTGCCGGGCTGGTCAACGGCGACGCCGTGGCGCTGGGCGACCGGACGAAACTGGGCGACGGCGTTCGCATTCGAGTCGAAAAATAGTAGATTGCGTAACGATTAATCCGCATCTTCAATGGAGCATCCATGAGCACTCTAGTTTCCCTGCAGAACGTCGTGAAGCGCTATCAGCGCGGCAAACAATCGGTGGAAGTGCTGCATGGGGTGAATCTCAGCATCGAACAGGGAGAGTTTCTCGCGCTCATGGGTCCTTCGGGCTCGGGCAAGACCACGCTTCTCAATCTCATCGCAGGATTGGACCAGCCGACCGAGGGTGAGGTCACGGTCGCCGGCGAACGCATCGATCGTCTGTCCGGCGGCAAGCTCGCGAAGTGGCGCGCCCGCCATATCGGTTTCGTGTTTCAGTTCTACAATTTGCTGCCGGTGCTCACCGCGGCGCGCAATGTCGAAGTGCCGCTGCTGTTGACCAATCTGTCCTCGGCCAAGCGCAAACAAAATGTGCGCGCCGTGCTCGAACTGGTCGGACTTGCCGATCGCGCCACCCACAAGCCGAGCGAACTGTCCGGCGGACAGCAGCAGCGCGTGTCGATTGCGCGCGCCTTGGTCGCCGATCCGACGCTGCTGGTTTGCGACGAGCCCACCGGCGATCTCGACCGCGAAAACGCCGAAGAGATCTTGAAGCTCCTGCAAATGCTCAACCGCGATCAGGGCAAGACCATTATCATGGTGACGCACGATCCGCTGGCCGCCGATCACGCGTCGCGTACGCTGCATGTCGACAAGGGCCGTCTCGTCGACACCGCGGTGCGGAGCGCTGCGTGAAGTATTTTTTGCTCATCTGGGCGGGCTTGTGGCGCAAGAAGACGCGCACCATCCTCACGATGCTGTCGATCATCGTGGCGTTTTTGCTGTTTGGCCTGCTGCAGGGAATCAATCAGAGCATCAAGGCGGGACTCGGCGACAGCAGCAACAACCGGCTGTGGACCACGAGCCGCATGAGCGCAATCAATTCCATGCCGATCAGCCTCATGGATAAGATGCTGACCGTCAAAGGGGTGCGCAACGTGGCGCACTTAAGCTTCTTTGGCGGTTACTTTCAGGATGCGAAAAACGCGATTCCGGCGTTTGCAATCAATGCAGAAAGCCTGGCCGCCGTGTACCCCGAACTCAACATCACCCAGGCGCAGATTGCGGCCATGCAGACCACGCGCCCCGGCGCGCTGATCGGAAGGCCTCTGGCGCAGAAGTACGGCTGGAAAGTGGGTGACAAGATTCCGGTGGGCACGACCATCTGGACCCGAAAGGATGGCACCAACAACTGGGCGTTCGACATCATCGGAGTTTTCGATCCGACGCCGCAGTTTGCCAGTTCGCCGCTGGGCAGCGCCTTCTGGATCAATTATGACTATTGGGACGAGACGCGCCAGTTCGATAACCATCGCGTGCATCAGTTCATCACCCAGATCGATGATCCGAAGCAGGCAACCGCCATATCGAGCGCGATCGACAAGCTTTTCGAGAATTCACCGGAGGAAACCCGCACCCAACCGGAGAACGTCGCGCTGCAAGCGCAACTCAAGGAGTTCGCCGATATCGATTTCATCGCCAACTCCATTGTCGGCGCGGTGATGTTTGCGCTGCTGTTTCTCACCGCGAACACCATGATGCAATCGGTGCGCGAGCGCATTCCGGA
>DATMKO010000213.1:0-15520 GCA_035571175.1 Steroidobacteraceae bacterium
ATCTCGCGCTGCTCCGATTCTCAACAGGCCGCGTCTTCGGACCTCATGAGCGGTGCGAGTTCGGCTCGAGCAAGCCTGAGCTGCCCTTGGTGGTTGGCAGCGACGTGCTGGAGATCGTCGGGGACTTCGTGTGGTATGACGACGACCTGAGCGAAGCTGAGGAGACCGCCACCGCCCGACCACCTTGACTCGGTGCCGCGCAACTACTCTCCCTACTTAGCCCAACAGTCGGAAGCAGATGTCCTAGTTGGGTCGACTCCTGACAGGATCGAACAAGAAATCATGGCCGATTCGATGACCGATGAATTGTGTAACCAGTCTTTCGCTTCAATTCTTCCGGAGGCATCCAGGGACAGCCGCGCCAACCTGACACCTAAACTGACACCTAGCTGCCATATAACCTGACACCTAGAGAGACCATCACTGAAAAATATCCTTTTAAATCAATGGTCGGGGTGACAGGATTTGAACCTGCGACTCCTACGTCCCGAACGTAGTGCTCTACCAGGCTGAGCTACACCCCGATGCCTAAGCGAAATCAATTCTTGCGCGCCACTGCGAACTTCGCGAGTTCACTCAAACCGTCTTTGAACGCACTTTCTGGAAGGGGCGCCAGCGCCGCAAGCGCCTGATCGGCCTCGACTTGAGCGAGGCGCGCAGTGTACGCAAGCCCCCCAAGGCTTGCAACGGCGCGGGTGATTTCTTCCAGATGATCCAGTCCACCGTTCTCGATGGCGAGCCGGATCATGGTCCGCTGGATCTCGCTCCCGTGCTGCATTGCGTAAATCAGGGGCAGAGTGGGTTTGCCCTCCGCCAGGTCGTCCCCTAAGTGTTTCCCGAGACTGGCTTCGTCGGCCTGATAGTCCAGTGCATCATCGACCAGCTGAAATGCGGTACCAATATGCCGGCCATATCGCGCCAGCGATTCCTCCATTTCAGGGGGAGCATCGCTCAATACCGCAGCGATTTGTGCGCCGGCCTCGAACAGGCGCGCGGTTTTGCGGTGAATCACATCGATGTAGCGCGCCTCCGAGGTCAAAGGATCATGCGCATTCATGAGCTGCAGTACCTCTCCCTCGGCGATGGCGTTGGTGGCGTCGGCGAGGATCTGCATGATGCGCATGCGATCCAGGCCCACCATCATCTGAAACGCCCGGGAATACAGGAAATCGCCGACCAGGACACTAGTGGCGTTACCGAATACCTCGTTGGCGGTATCGCGGCCGCGGCGCAGTGACGATTCATCGACGACATCGTCGTGCAGCAATGTGGCAGTGTGGATGAACTCGATGATGGCGGCGGCGTCGATGTGCCGATCCCCGGAATGGCCGCAGGCGCGGGCGGCCAGGAGCACCAAAAGGGGGCGTAGACGCTTGCCCCCGGCGTATATGATGTACGTGGCGACCTGGTCAACCAGCGCCACTTTGCTGTGTAGGCGCTCCTTGACGACCCTGTCGACGGCCTCAAAATCAGCAGTTACCAACCCACGAATCTGTTCTAGTGTCATGAAGCGCTCAAACGAATGGGCCATGGTACCTAAGAACGGTGCCACTGGCGCGGTGCCCTTAGGCCCTACCCACAGGTCGGTGGTTTGACCTGCCGGCGTTGGCCCGATACAATTCGCGGCTCTTTTGCGGTCATTGGCCGCCTTCGGAGTTGCAACAATGTACGCCGTAATCACCACGGGCGGTAAACAATACCGCGTTCAAGAAGGTGCCGTGGTGCGTGTCGAGAAGCTCGATGCCGACCAAGGTGCCAGCGTCGAATTCAATCAGGTTCTACTGGTTGGTGCCGGATCTTCCGTGACCATCGGCGCGCCGTATGTCGATACTGCCAAGGTAGTCGCGACCGTGGAAAGCCACGGCAAGGGCGACAAGGTCCGCATTGTCAAATTCCGCCGCCGCAAGCATTACAAGCGCGAGAAGACCCATCGGCAGCCCTATACCGATGTGAAGATCACGTCGATAGTCGCATAAAGGTCCGGAGACACTCACATGGCACACAAAAAAGCCGGCGGCAGCACTCGCAATGGCCGCGACTCGCACTCCAAGCGTTTGGGCGTGAAGAAGTTCGGCGGTGAGGATGTTCTGGCCGGGAACATTCTGATTCGTCAGCGCGGCACGACGTATCGCGCCGGCGTGAACGTCGGCATCGGCACCGATCACACCTTATTCGCCAAAGCCCACGGCGTGGTTGAGTTTCGCGTCAAGGGCCCCGAGCAGCACACCTACGTGAACGTCATTCCGAAGTAGCGTGGCGTAGAGCCCTCAAGGCTCGCCGTTAGATTCTTCAAGGGGGCTTAAAATTGGCCCCCTTTTTATGTGCGCGGTGCGCCGCGCCGCATTGGGTCCTCCATGAAATTCGTCGACGAAGCCAAACTCAAAGTGCATGCCGGCAACGGCGGCCGCGGCTGCGTGAGTTTCCGGCGCGAGAAGTTCGTTCCTTTCGGTGGTCCCGACGGCGGCGACGGCGGCCTCGGCGGCAGCGTTTACTTGCGAGCCGTCGAGGGCATGAACACTCTGGCTGACTTTCGAATTTCCCGCACCTACAAGGGTCAGAACGGCGAGAGCGGCAGCGGCAACGATTGCACCGGACATGGCGGCGACGACACTTATGTGTCCATTCCCATCGGTACCGTCGTGACCGATAAGGATACCGCTGAGACCCTGGGCGATCTTACGGTCGAGGGACAGACACTGCTGGTTGCCAAAGGCGGCAAGGGCGGATGGGGCAACACGCGCTTCAAATCGAGCACCAATCGCACGCCGCGCAAGTCCGGCCTGGGACTTCCAGGCGAAAAACGCGAGTTGCTGCTCGAGCTGAAGCTGATCGCGGATGTCGGCCTTTTGGGCCTGCCTAACGCCGGCAAATCGACCTTGATCCGCGCCGTGTCCGCGGCGCGCCCGAAGGTGGCGGATTACCCGTTCACGACTTTGCACCCCAACCTGGGTGTGGTCGCCGTGGGTCTGGGGCGTAGTTTTGTGATGGCGGACATCCCCGGATTGATCGAAGGCGCCGCCGACGGCGCGGGCTTAGGCATTCGCTTCCTGAAGCATCTGCAGCGCACCCGGGTGTTGCTGCACCTCATCGACATCGCGCCGCCGGATCCGGATGAGGATCCCGTGAAGGGTGCGCGCACGATAGTCGCCGAACTGAAAAAGTTCGCCGCCGATCTGGCGGCGAAAGAACGCTGGCTGCTGTTGAATAAGACCGATCTTTTGCAGCCCAAGGAAGCCGAGCGACGCGCCAACGACATCGTGCGCCGATTGCGCTGGAAGGGGCGGGTGTTTCTCATCTCCGGCGCTACCGGCGACGGCACGGAGGAGCTGAAGCGTGCGGTGATGCGCTATCTCGAAGAGCATCCGCGCACGCCGTCGGCCGCGACCGCACTGGCTTGAGGCGCAAAAAAAGCCGGCATCGCCGGCTTTGTTTTCGCAAACGAACGGTGCTTATTTCGCGAGTGCGCGAACCTGCTTGGTCAGGCGGCTCTTGTGGCGCGCGGCCTTGTTGCGGTGAATGATGCCCTTGTTGACCATGCTGTCGATCACGGGTGTTGCATCGGCAAGCGCGGTCGCGGCTTCGGCATGCTTGCCGGCTTTGAGCGCCAGGGTCGCCTTGCGTATGGCACTGCGCAGCTGCGAGGTGAGCGCATCGTTGCGGGCGCGGTGCTGCGTCGATTGGCGGGCGGCCTTTTCTGCAGATTTCGTATTCGCCAAAGCTTTAAGACTCCTCGCAAAACCCAAGGCCCCAGGGGACCCAAAAAGAGCCGCGTAGCTTGCCGATTGGCCCCGCACTTGTCAATCAGCCAGCGGCCCAACCCCAGCCGGGCTTGTTATAGTGCTGCCGATGGAAAGCGGGAAACCTGAGTATAATCACGGTCTTTCGCCATGGAACTAGTTCGCGGTCTGCACAATATTTCGCGCCGACATCAAGGCTGCGTACTCACCGTGGGCAATTACGATGGCGTGCACCTGGGCCACCAGCAGATGATCGGCGTGCTGAAATCGCGCGCCGCCGAATTGCGCGCTGCGGCCACGGTCCTGGTATTTGAGCCAAGCTCCAAGGAGTTCATCGATCCCGAGGGCGCGCCGCCGCGGCTCACGCGTTGGCGCGAGAAATTCGTTGCCTTGGCCGCGCAGGGCGTCGATCGCCTGGTGACTTTGCGATTCGACGAGTACATGCGCGCGATGACGCCGGAATGCTTCGTCGATGAACTGATCGTCGCGGCCCTGGGAACGCGGCATATGGTGGTGGGACATGATTTTCGCTACGGTTGCAACGCCGTCGGTACGATTGAAAACCTGCGGGCCGCTGGTGCGGCGCGTGGATTCGGTGTCGAGGAGATTGAGCCCTTCGTTTTCGACGGGATGCGCGTCAGCAGTACCGCCGTACGCGAGCGATTGGCGCAAAACGACTTTGCCGGCGCCAGAAGGCTTTTAGGAAGACCCTATCGAATGTCCGGGCGTGTGGTCCACGGGCGGGAATTGGGACGCGCTCTGGGTTTTCCGACGGCGAACCTGCGGCTCATGCGTCGCAAACCACCGGTGCGAGGCATTTTGGCGGCGCGGGTTTATGGCATCGATCCTGAGCCATTGATGGCGGTGGTGAGTCTCGGGACCCGGCCGACGGTCGATGGCACCGACATGCTCCTCGAGGTTCATGTGTTTGATTTCGTGGGTGATCTATACGGACGAGAGATTGAAGTGGAGTTCGTGGCGAAGCTGCGCGATGAGGTCAAGTTCGATTCGTTGGATGCGCTGGTACGGCAAATGAAGATCGACGCCGCTCAGGCGCGCAATCTGTTGGCGAAGGTGAATAGTGGCTGATTACAAAAATACGATAAATCTGCCGAACACGGGTTTCCCGATGAAGGCCGATCTTGCCAACCGCGAACCGCGGATGCTGGCGGCTTGGGAACGCGACGGCCTGTATCAAAAGATCCGGCTCGCCGCCAAAGGGCGGCCGTCATTCATTCTCACCGATGGCCCGCCGTACGCGAACGGCATCATTCACCTGGGTCACGCGGTCAACAAGATTCTCAAGGACATCGTCGTCAAGTCGCGCACCCTGGATGGCTACGATGCCCCCTATGTGCCCGGCTGGGATTGTCATGGGCTGCCGATCGAGATGCAGGTCGAGAAAACGCATGGCCGCGTCGGACAGAAAATCGATGCCAGAGCGTTTCGCGCCGCATGCCGGGAATACGCGCACAAACAGGTCGATGCACAGCGCAGCGATTTCAAGCGCTTGGGTATTCTCGGCGATTGGGAGCGGCCCTACCTGACCATGATGCCGCGCTATGAGGCCGAACAGCTGCGCGCTTTTTCTCTGATCATCAAGAATGGCCACCTCTACAAAGGCTACAAACCGGTGCACTGGTGCCTGAACTGCCGCTCGGCGCTGGCGGAGGCGGAGGTGGAATACGAGGACATCACCTCGCCGGGCGTCTACGTGGGCTTCGAAGTAGTCGATCGCGCCGATTTAGCGCAGCGCATGACGGACTTAGGCGGCGAGCAGCGGATGATTGCCGATGACCTGCCGACTGCGATCGCCATCTGGACGACGACGCCGTGGACACTGCCCGCGAATCGCGCGGTCGCCGTGCATCCGCAGTTCGAATACGCGCTGGTGGAATTTGATTTTGGAGCAGGGCGCGAGCGGCTGCTGTTGGCGGCCGAGCTGATCAAATCCGTCATGCACACGCTGGCGGTGACGGAATGGACCATTCTCGCGACCGCCAAGGGCACGGTACTCGAGCATCTTCACCTGCAGCATCCTTTTTACGATCGTCAGGTGCCGGTGGTTCTCGGCGAGCACGTCAATCTGGATGCCGGTACCGGAGCGGTGCACACGGCGCCGGGGCACGGCCTCGATGATTACATCGTGGGCCAGCGCTACAACCTCGAAATTGACAACCCGGTGGGCGGCGACGGTCGCTTTCTGCCCGGTACTCCCCTGTTCGCCGGCGAGCTGGTATTCGACGCCAACGCGCATGTGATCAGAGAGCTGATTGAGCACGGCAGGCTGCTCAAGGACGAACCGCACCATCATTCCTATCCGCATTGCTGGCGTCACAAGACACCGGTGATATTTCGCGCCACGCCACAGTGGTTCATCAGCATGGATCAAGCGGGCTTGCGCAAGGGCGCGCTCGAGGCCATTGAACATGTCGATTGGATGCCGGCGTGGGGTGAGCAGCGGATTTCCAGCATGATCGCCGTGCGTCCGGATTGGTGCGTTTCCAGGCAGCGAACCTGGGGAGTACCGATTCCGTTGTTCGTCGACAAGGAAACCGGCGAATTGCACCCAAAAACGCACGAACTGATCGAAGAAGTGGCCAAACGCGTCGAGCACGATGGCATCGATGTTTGGTTCGATTTGGATGCTGCGGCGCTGCTCGGCCCGGAAGCGAGCCGCTTCGACAAGGCCACCGATGTCATGGATGTCTGGTTCGATTCCGGGGTGGCGCACTACTGCGTTTCGCAGATATATCCGGAGATTACATCACCGGGGGATCTGTACTTGGAGGGCTCGGATCAGCATCGCGGTTGGTTTCACAGTTCTCTGTTGTCCTCGGTGGCGATGTACGGCCGCGCTCCGTACCGCGCGGTGCTCACGCACGGCTTCACCGTGGATGAATCCGGCCGCAAGATGTCGAAGTCGCTCGGCAATATTCTCGCGCCGCAAAAACTGACCAGCACGTTGGGCGCGGACGTGGTCCGTTTGTGGATAGCGGCGACCGACTACGCCAACGAGATGAGTGTTTCGGAAGAGATCTTCAAACGCATGGCGGACTCCTATCGGCGGATGCGCAATACCTTGCGGTTTCTCTTGGGTAACTTGCACGGCTTCGATCCCGAGCGGCAATCGGTGGCGTTCGACGACATGGTTGCCATCGATCAATGGGCCATGGCGAAGGCGTTTCACCTGCAAAATGACGTGGTAACCGCCTATCGCAACTATGAGTTTCACGATATTTATCAGCAGATCCATAATTTCTGCGTGGTCGAGCTGGGCGGGTTCTACCTGGACATCATCAAGGACCGGCTTTACACCACGGGTTCCGACAGCGCGCCGCGGCGCTCGGCGCAGACCGCGCTGTATCACTTGGCGCAGGCGATGGTGCGCTGGATCGCGCCAATTTTGAGCTTCACGGCCGAAGAGGTCTGGAGCCATCTTCCCAATGTTCCGAACGAATCAGTATTCATGAATGTCTGGCATCAGTTTCCCGCCGGAGCGGAGCGGGTTGCGGCGATCGATTGGCCGGCGCTGATCGCGTTGAAAACGGACGTGGGGCGCGAACTCGAACGCTTGCGCGCGGTCGGGGCCCTGGGCTCGTCGCTCGAGGCCGAAGTGGCGGTATTCGTACCCGAAGCGCTGGCGCCGCGCTTCGAGGCGATGCGCGACGAACTGCGATTCTTGTTGATCACGAGCTATGCGCATGTGAACCCAGGCCCGATCCCGGCAAACGCCGTCAAGGCCAGTCATGAGGATGTTTGGATTCATGTCGAGCCCAGCGACCATCCCAAGTGCGTGCGCTGCTATCAATTGCGCCAGGATGTCGGCAGCGACCCGCGCCATCCCGAGATTTGCGCGCGCTGCGTGAGCAACATTGAGGGTCCCGGCGAAGAGCGTCGATTCGCATGAGCACGCATGACATTCGCGGCAGCGCTGCCATCTGGTTGGTGTTGTCTGCCGTGGTAGTCCTGGCCGATCAACTCAGCAAGAGCTACATCGCCCAGCACTTCGGTGAATTCGAATTCATAACGGTTTTGCCGGTCCTCGAGATCACGCGCATGCACAATGTTGGCGCGGCGTTCAGCTTTCTTGCCTCCGCTTCAGGGTGGCAGCGCTGGGTGTTCATTGGCCTCGCCGTTGTCGTCAGCCTTGGCATCATCGTGTGGCTGCTGCGCCTGAGGCGGGGCGCGCACTCGCTGCTGGCATGCGGGCTGGCACTGGTTCTCGGCGGCGCCCTTGGCAACGTGATTGACCGCATTCGCCTGGGGCATGTCATAGATTTCATTCACTTTCACTGGGATCGAGCGTATTTTCCCGCATTCAACGTGGCGGATTCGGCCATTACCGTCGGCGCCGCCTGTCTTTTGTTGGATGCCCTGCTGGAAGGAAGGCGGAAGACTGATGCAAATACTATTGGCTAATCCGCGCGGATTCTGCGCCGGCGTGGACCGCGCCATCGATATCGTCGAACGCGCGGTCGCGTTGTTCGGCGCGCCTATCTATGTTCGCCACGAAGTGGTGCACAACAAGCACGTCGTCGACCGCTTGCGCACGATCGGCGCGGTATTCGTCGAGGAATTGAATGAGGTGCCCGACGATGCCACCGTGATATTCAGTGCCCACGGCGTTCCCCGCGCGGTGCAGGATGAAGCCCAGCGCCGCTCGCTGAAGGTCTTTGATGCGACCTGTCCGCTGGTCACCAAGGTACATATGGAGATCACGAGATACGCACGCGAGGCGCGCGAGGTGTTCTTGATCGGCCACGCGGGACATCCGGAGGTCGAGGGCACGATTGGGCAGTTCGATGCGTCGTTCGGCGGCTCGATCGTACTGGTGCAGACCGTCGAGGACGTGGCGACCCTGCAGGTGCGCAACCCCGAGCAGGTCGCCTTTGTCACTCAAACCACTCTATCCGTCGATGACACGGCCGCCATCGTGGCGGCATTGCGAGCCCGGTTCCCCGCGCTCAAGGCGCCGGTGAAGGAGGACATTTGCTATGCAACGCAAAACCGCCAAGACGCCGTCAAAGAACTGATCGGACGCTGCGACGTGCTGGTGGTTGTCGGCTCGAAATCCAGCTCGAACTCGAACCGCCTGCGCGAAATGGCGGATAAATGCAATAAGCCGGGATATCTGGTCGATGGACCGGAAGATCTGCGCCGCGAGTGGTTTGCAGGAATCAATAAAATCGGGCTGACGGCGGGCGCTTCGGCGCCGGAAATTCTGGTGCAGGGCGTTATCGCAAAGCTGCGCGAGTGGGGCGGCGAAGTTGCGGAGGAGCTGCAGGGGCGGCAGGAACACGTGATCTTCGCCCTGCCCAAGGCCTTGCGCGGCGTCGCCAAGCACGGCGTCAGTCTGTCGTCGATCGAACCCGCGGGTTAGCCGCGCCGCGGTCCCATGTGTCCGCGGACTCCGTCCCACCAGCCCTGCGCGACGGCGGCCATCTTTCGGGTTTTCATCTGCTCGTAGAGAACGATCCGCTTGCACAGGCGAACGCAGCGGCTCAAGCTTTTCAGGGCCCACAGCCCCAAAACATACTGCCCATATTCGCGCAGCAGCACGGTGTCGTTGCGCGCAATATAGTAGCGGCGATCGGGAGAATGGTTGTACGTCCACTTTTTGAACCACAACAGATTGTGCCGCGTGATCGCCCCGATCGCGTGCGACATCAGGGTCGCTCGCGTTTTGATCACCCTGAAGCCTAAGGCCCGCGCTCTGTAGCAATATTCGATATCGACATAATCGATGAAGAATTCCTCCCTGAAGGCGCCGATCGCAGCGTGCACCGCCAACGGGATCAGGGAGCCCGATGTGATGACGCATTCGACTTCGATCCAGCCATCGCCGACATTGATAGGCGTCGGTTCCTTGGCGGCGACGTCCCTGAAGCCGGATCCAACCACCGCCAAGCGCTCGCGGTCGGGGAAGGCAGCGTGGACCGCCAGCAAGGTCTGCACCATGTCAGCGTCGGCGATGCTGTCTTGATCGAGCAGCAGCGCCCAGGCGAATCCGAGTGCGGCCGCGCGCTCAACGCCCATATTCAGCGCCCTCGCAATGCCGAGATTGTCTGCATTTAACACCAGTGTAATCATGGAATTAGCCGCCAACTGGCGCAGCATCTCGACCTCGGCTGCAGCCGAGCCATTGTCCACGATCACCAGTGCGCCGACCTGCGGCAGAACACTGCTAATTTGCGCCACAAAGTCGGAATCCGGATGATAAGTTACCGCTATGGCGCATACATCTTTCGGATTCGGTACGGCGGTTATTCGGTCCATGTCGACGCTGGCGGTTTACGAGGTGGAAGCAAATATATCAGCACGTCGGCAGGGGAGTGGCCGGTTCTCGATGCCTCAATGGAGGCCGGTGTGGACCTCTCCGCGACCAAGACTCACAATGCCCCCTAGCGGCACTAATGGACTCTCAGCTGGGCGATTTTGGTAATGTCGGAAATATTCATTTATCAGATTCTTCCTCACTACGCCAAGAGCGAAGATTTAGACCCTGGCTTTCTGGTGCTCGACAATTCGTCGAACGAAAGACTCGATTGGTACGAATATTGGCCCATCAGGAAGTTCCTGCTCGGCAAGCCGCTGGATGACGAAGCTTTCTACGGGTTCCTTTCGCCGCGATTCAATCAGAAAACCAATCTGAGTGCCGCTGCGGTCCGCAACATCGTCAGCCGCGAGAGCAACGCGGCCGATGTCGTGCTGTTCAGTCACAGTCTTGAAAAGACCGCCTATCACTGGAACGTGTTTGAATACGGGGAATTTTGCCACCCGGGTCTATTGGATGTCGCGGCGCGGTTTTTGACGCGCATTGGCCAGCCCACCGATCTCAAAGAGCTGGTGACCCATTCGCGCAACGAGGTGTATTCCAACTATATGATCGCCAAGCCGCGATTCTGGAAGGCATGGCTTGGCATCACCGAACAGCTGATCGCGATTGCCGAATCGCCCACGGATCCATTGGGCGCCGAGCTTCGGCAGCCGACGACCTACCGGGGTCATCACGACGTGCAGATGAAGATATTCATCATGGAGCGGATTGCGACCTGGATACTTGCCCGTGACCCTGAATTCGTGGCGCGCGTGCGCGATCCGTTCGTCTCGCATTCCCGCATCTACAAGCTGCCGGGGGCGATTGTCTGCGATGCGCTGAAAATCGCCTACGTTGCGGACAACCGCCAGGAGAAGTACAAGGTGATATTCAATTTGTTCAGCAGATTGGGCAAATTGTTCAGTTTGCAGATCAGGATCGGAAATATCCTTGGCTTCAAAAACGTGCGTTCGAGCCTCGAGACCCTTTCATCCCCACGCACCAAGTCGGGCGGCCATGATGGGTCCGTTGAATCAGCCACCGATCGGCATTAGACGCAATGCCTCGACTGCGCACTAGCCACGCGCGCCGCGCAATATCAATTCACCATTTGCAAATAGTTTAGCAAATCTCGTCCGCCAATATCAGTCTGCCTTTTTTCCGACCTGGCACATAGAATGCGCGCCCCCGTCGTTGGGGACAGGCGAATTCACACACATTTCCTGGAGCTTCAATGAAAGACTTCAAAGATAAAGTGGCCGTTGTCACCGGTGCGGCAAGTGGTATCGGCCGCGGCATGGCCGAGACCTTCGTCGCGGCCGGCATGAAAGTGGTGTTGAGCGACATCGAGTCTGGCGCGCTCGATCAAACTACTCGCTCTTTGCGAGACGCCGGCGCCGACGTGCATGCGGTGCGCACCGATGTGTCCAAGCCTGAGGAGGTGGATGAGTTGGCGAGGCAGACCGTTGAGAAATACGGCGCAGTGCACGTGCTTTGCAACAACGCAGGCATCGCCACCGGCGTTGGCGGCGGCGCCAGCTGGAAGAGTCCGCTCAACGACTGGCATTGGATACTGGGCGTCAATCTGATGGGCGTGGTGCATGGAATTCGTGCGTTTCTGCCTGTCATGATCGAACAGGACACCGAAGCTCACATCGTGAATACCGCCTCATTGGCGGGGCTCATTCCAGGCGGCGCTTTGTACGGTGCAACGAAATTCGCCGTGGTCGCCCTGTCGGAAAACACTTACCTGGAACTGCAGCGCGGCGGCTTCAAGCCGAAGATGTCGGTGTTGTGCCCCGGGTTTGTCGACACCAACATTGTTGATTCGGAACGCAACAGGCCGGCGGAATTCGCGCACCAAACCCCGCGACAGACGGGGGCGGATGCGGAAGCGTTCCGCAAGTGGTTTTCGGAGCTACTCAAGAACTCCTTGAGTCCGCGCGAAGTCGGAAATCAAGTGCTCAGCGCAATTCGCGACGAGCGCTTTTATATTCTCACCCATCCTGAGTGGAATCCGCTGATCGAAGAACGCATGCAGGACATACTGAATGGGCGCAATCCTACTCCGCGCCCACCCCCCGGCATCGAGTTGTTGAGCCGGAGTCCGCCGCGCTGATGGCGCCAATCGCCTGCGCTCAAGTCTCGCCGCCGATCAGGCGCACTTCCCGTTGCGGATAGGGAATGCTGATGCCGCGCCGGCGCAATTCCTCGACCAGCGATACATGGAGCTCGCCGGCCACGGCGCCATAGTCGGCCACCGCGACCCAGGGCTGCACCGCGATTTGCACGTCGGACTCGCCAAGCCTCACCACTTGAATCACGGGTGCCGGATCAGTTAGCACGCGCGGATTGGCACGAACCAGGTCGCGGATGATGCCGAGGGCGATGCCAAGATCCGACTCATAGGCGACGCCCACCCGCACGTCCGACTGCCGTATGCTGCCGTAATTGTGAAGAATTTCGCCTACGATCTTGCGATTAGGCACGATGATGCGTGACCGGTCCGGATGTCGCAGTGCCGTATTGAACAATGCGATCGTTTCCACCTGGCCCTCGACCCCGACCACGGCGATGTATTCGCCGACCCGGTAGGGCTTGGTAAAGATGATGGTGAGGCCCGCAACCATATTGCTTAGCACGCCTTGAGTCGCGAGGGCGATACCAGCGCCCGCGACACCGAGTCCGGCGATGAGCGGCAGCAGTTCGACCCCGAGATTCTGCAACGCCATCAGCAGGAACAATCCCAGCACCAGTACGCGCGTTACCCGGGTCAGTAGCTGACGTACGGGCGGTTCAAGATCGATGCGGGAGAGGCCCCGGCTTGCCGCGCGGGCGACCCATGTTGCCACAAACGCCCCGGCCGTGAGGATCAGGATCGCGGTCAGCAGCTTTGGCCCGAATCGGATCGCCAAATCGATCAACGAGTCTTTCGCGTGTCCCAAAGGAGTCAGTTCCTCTTTCATCGGCTTCCCCCCGCGCGCAATCGGATGGCGCGCTGATCATGCTGCGCAATTTATTGGCGACGGCCCATGAAAAGCAACACCACGCCGATCATGACGATGCCTGCCGCCGCCCATTCCCCCCTGGAAATCGCCTCTTTGCCGAGAGTTGCGCCTAAAATCAGACCAACCAGCGGATTCACCAATGAGTAGCTCGCCGCCAGTGTCGCCGAGGTCCGGGAGAGCAGCAGCATATAGGCGTTGAAAGCGATCAAGGAACCGAAAGTCACCAGATACAGCCACGCCAGCCATGCACTCATTTGCGTGGTGAAGTGCCAGGATTCGCCGCTCACTGCGGACATTGCCAGCAGCGCAAATCCCCCGCCCAGCAGCTCGGTCGCAAAGCCGGTGGCGCCCGGGGCGAGGGTGAAGCCTCGCTGACTCAATACGCTGCCGAGCGCCCAGCCGCTGCTCCCCAGACAAACGGCAAGCAGACCGGCTGGCGACGCGTGCATTCCCGCACCGCGAGTCAACATCAGAACGCCGGCGAATCCGATCAAGACCGCGAGCAGTTCACTGCGGCTGGGATAAATGCGAAAGGCGAGATTGATCACGACCAGCAGCAAAGGAAGTATGGCGACGAACGCAACCACCAGACCCGATGCGATGGTTTGTTCGGCGTAGGCGGTGCCGCCCATGCCGCCGCCGAGCATCAATGTGCCGACCAGCAGCGCATTGCGCCACTGCTTCAAGCTGGGCAGCTTGGTGCCGCGGATGAGCTGCCAGGCCATCAGCAACGCGCCCGCGCACAGGAAACGCGTCGCCATCAAAAAGAATGGCGCGAATCCCACCAGCGCGAATCGGATCACGAGATACGTCGAGCCCCAGATCAGCCACGTGGCCGCCAGGCAGCTAAGTACCAGAAGCGATAGGCGGCGGGGCGGGTCTATCGTGCCCGCGGTGCTGTCAGGCGCCAAGAGCCAGTTCGACAGCCTTTGCAAAAGCTGTCTCACTCAATGCGATATCTCGTTCCCACTGCAATTCAATCAATTCCGCTTGATCGATGGTGATGGGCACGACCTTGAAGCACATGACCGTTTTGCCATCGCTCTCCACAAACAGGGCCGTCCAAGTCTCATCTTCGTATGCCCGCGTGGATATCGGCTTTCCAGGCTCGAGTACCCTTGCGAGCCCCTCGGCGTCGGGAATCGGCGCCAGGAATTTGGCCATGTCCTTATCGTCATCGAGCCGCGCGGTGGTCGTCGAAATTTGCGCATCCATTGATTGTGAACCCTCCCTAGCAGCGCCCGCAACCGAGCTACTCGTATACCAGCGCGCCGTCGTCCAGGTCAGCCGTCGGTATCTGATCCTTTTCAGCCCAATAGTCCTGCGAGTGTTGCCATTCCGGCATGTCGAGACGTTTCGGCAGCAGGTGCATGCCGCGCATGACATAGCCCGGATTGAAATTCTGTGGATCGATCCAGGACTGCAGCGGCAAATTCTCCTCCTCGGGCCGCAGTCTCGGCGTGACTTTGCGCGCGCCTGTTGCGCGCATGTGATTCAGCAGCCGGCAGGTGAAATCCGCAACCAGGTCGGTCCGCAACGTCCAGCTGGCGCGGAAATATCCGAACACCCACGCCATGTTGGGAATGCCGGTGAACATCATGCCGCGATAGGTCACGGTCTCGGAAAATACCAGCGGTTTCGCGTCGATGCTGAATTGGATATCGCCGAGGACATTGAGCTCGAAACCCGTGGCGGTCACGATGATGTCGGCGGCAAGCAGCTTGCCGGATTTCAGCAAGATACCGGTCTCTGCGAATCGTTCGATCTCGTCGGTGACCACCGAAGCCTTGCCGGAGCGGATTGCCGCGAACAGGTCGGCGTCCGGCACGAACGCGATCCGCTGGCGCCAGGGCAGGTACTTCGGCGTGAAGTGCCTGTCGATGTCGCAGTCCGGGCCGGCGGCCGCGCGAACGCCTTCCAGCAACTCCTTTTTCACCACCTCGGGCTCGGTGAAGGAGCGGTGAGTAAACGCATCCTGCTCGCGCAGGATTTTCCGGCGCACAATCTCGTGGATCCAGGTTTCATCCACACCCAGATCGCGCAGTTCGTCGGCGATGACGATGGCATTGCGGCCGGTGATGAAATAAGTCGGTGAGCGTTGCAGCATCGTGACGTGGCTGACTTCGGCTGCAATGGCCGGGATGAGCGTCGCCGCGGTGGCGCCGGAACCGATGACGACGACATTCTTATCCTTGTAGTCAAGATTCTGCGGCCAAGTCTGCGGATGAACGATGCGGCCTTTGAAGTTCTCGACGCACTGCCAATCGGGCGTGTAACCCTTGGAGTGCCGGTAGTAACCCTGGCACATCCACAGGAAGTTTGCGACGACTCGAACTTTCTCGCCGCTATCCGTGCGGATGGCCTCGATGGTCCAAAGATTCTCCTCGCTCGACCAGCTCGCGGTTAGAATCCGGTGCCGGTAGCGGATATGCGGCTTGAGATTGTTTTCCTCGATG
>DATMKO010000214.1:0-4098 GCA_035571175.1 Steroidobacteraceae bacterium
GAAGATGCGCTTCTTGAGCGCGCAGCTGCTCGCTTACTTAAACAACGGGCTGTGGCTCGACAACGCGCGCCATGCAAATGCCATGGCCACGAGAATGGCGCAGGGTTTGAAGTCGGTGGCGGGCGCCCAGCTGTTGCATCCGGTGGAGGCGAACGAACTGTTCGTCGCCTTGCCCGAAGCCACCGTCGCGCACCTGGAGAAACTCGGATTCCAGTTTTACCGCTGGCCGCTGTCGGTGCTCAAGACCGGCGTGGCGATCCGATTGGTAACGTCGTACGCAACGTCGAGCGCGGACGTGGATGATTTCATCGGCGCGGCGCAACGCTTAAGCTAGAACCCATGCCCAACTCCGTAGCAGCTATGCGCATCAATCCCGACCGCTTGTGGTCGCGGCTGATGGAAATGGCAACCATCGGCGCGACGCCGAGCGGCGGATGCAATCGGCAAGCCTTGAGCGATGCCGATATGGCGGGGCGGCGGCTGCTCAAGCAATGGGCTGAAGCCGCCGGCTGCAAGGTCCGGGTTGATGCGATCGGCAATCTGTTCGCGCACCGCGCCGGAAGCGATGAGTCCCTCGCGGTGGTCATGACGGGCAGTCACCTGGATACGCAGCCGACGGGAGGCAAATTCGACGGCGTCTACGGCGTGCTGGCGGGACTCGAGGTGATCGAGTCGCTGAACGATCACGCGCTGCAAACGCGTCACCCCATAGAGCTTTGCGTCTGGTGCAACG
Organism: Steroidobacteraceae bacterium; assembly: GCA_035571175.1. Lineage (GTDB taxonomy): Bacteria > Pseudomonadota > Gammaproteobacteria > Steroidobacterales > Steroidobacteraceae > Bog-1198. Next base: position 734 of record DATMKO010000214.1, read on the forward strand.
AGGAGGGCAGCCGCTTTTCGATGGCGATGATGGGATCGGCCGTCTGGTCCGGACGATTTGCGCTTGCGGAAGCGCTCAAGCTGACCGATCGCGCCGGAATCAGCGTGCGGGGTGAGCTTCAACGCGCGGGAATACACGCGCAAGGCATGGGGGAGCGCCAGGCCGTCAAGGCGTGCTTTGAAGCGCACATCGAGCAGGGGCCGGTATTGGAACAGCAGGCCACGACCATCGGGGTCGTGACCGGCGTTCAGCACATGAGCCGCCACGAAATTGAGGTCGAAGGTCAGGAGGCGCACGCCGGACCTACGCCCATGGACATGCGTCGTGACCCGATTCGCGTGCTGGCGGACTTGTTGCCGGCGCTGTACGCGGCGGCCGAGCGGCACGGTTCCAGTGCGCGTTTCACCGTGGGCTTCATCGAGACCTTGCCCGGCTCGCCCAACACGGTTCCGGGAAAGCTGCGCTTTACCGTGGATATCCGCCATCCCGACGCTGAGCAGTATGCATCATTGAAAGCACAGGCCCACGCCCTGGTGCGGGACGCGCTCGCACGGCACAAGCTAAAAGGCGGCATGCGCTGCTTCTGGGAAGCTCCGGGTGTGATCTTCGATGCCGGCTGCGTGGATGCGGTCAGGAGCGCCGCGGCGAAGCTCGGCCTCTCCGCCATGGAGATGGTCAGCGGCGCGGGTCACGATTCCTGCAACGTTTCCGACGTGGCACCGACCGCAATGATCTTCGTGCCCTGCGCCGGGGGCTTGAGCCACAACGAAGCCGAGAGCGCGGCGCCCGCCGATTTGGCGGCCGGCGCCAATGTTTTGTTGCACGCGATGCTGTCGATGGCCGCGCCTCTGTCTTAAGGCCTAAGCGGTTGACCGATGCGGATTGCATTGTGATCGGCGCGGGCGTCATCGGCCTCGCGGTGGCGCGGGCGTTGGTAGCCCAAGGCCGCGAAGTGATCATTCTGGAACGCGAACGGCATTTCGGCATGCACTTAAGCTCGCGCAACAGCGAAGTGATTCACGCTGGCATCCACTACGAACCGCAATCGCTCAAAGCCCGGATGTGCGTTGCCGGCCGGGAACTTCTGTACCGCTATTGTGCCGAGCGCGGCATCGACACCTTAAGATGCGGCAAATTCACGGTCGCCGCCAACGCGGCGCAATTGCCGGCGCTGGAAAAAATCGCAAAAAATGCCCGCGACTCGGGGGTCTTCGATCTTGAATGGCTGGATGCTGCGCAGGCGCGGCGGCTGGAACCGGCACTGGCGTGCATCGGCGCACTGTCGTCGCCCTCGACCGGCATCCTCGACTCGCACGCCTACATGCAATCACTGCTGGCGGATGCGGAGCGCGGCGGCGCCAGCATCGTCTACGGCACCGCGGTCGCCGCGATGCGTCCTGCCCAGGGTCGCATCGAGGTATTCATCGGTAAAGATGCCGAGCCGGCGGTGCGGGCTCGCGCAGTGGTCAACTCGGCGGGCCTGGAAGCCCACCACGTTGCGTCGTCGATCGAGGGATTCCCGCCGCAGCACATCCCAAAGATCTTCTATGGCAAGGGCAGTTACTTTGTCCTGACGGGCAAATCGCCCTTCGCTCGATTGATTTATCCGGCGCCGCCCACCTCCGGTGGTCACTTAGGCATACACATGACGCTCGACTTGAGCGGCGCCGCGCGTTTCGGACCGGACCTGGAGTGGGTCGACTGCGTCGACTATAGGGTTGAGCCCGGCCGTACCGCCGACTTTGGCAACGCCATTAAAGAGTACTGGCCGCAACTGGACGCCGCCAGGCTCAAGCCCGCCTACGCCGGCGTTCGTCCCAAGCTTTCCGGTCCCGGTGAGGGCGCGCGGGATTTCTACATTTCAGGCCCTGCGGAGCACGGCGTCGCCGGTATCGTGAATCTTTTTGGGATGGAATCGCCGGGACTGACCTCGTCGCTGGCGCTGGGGGACTATATTGCCGCGATGCTGGCGGATTGAACGCGGCCTATGCCTGTGCTGCAATGCCTCAGGACAATCAACAAGACTTGACGGAGAATTTAAAAGAAATGCGCTACTCAAGCATCATCAATCGTTTCTCCGTTGCGCGGGCACTCGTTGTTTGCGTCGCTGCCATCGTGCCGGCGGCATTAAGCGCTGCGGATACACCTGCGCAGGCCAGTGTCACCGCACTTAACTGCGGCCATCTGATCGACACCGTCAACGGCAAGGTGCTGGGCGATTCCACCATCGTGATCGAAAACGGCCGCGTGCGCGAGGTGTTGAATGGCATGCAAGCTCCCGCGGGCGCAAGACTGATCGATTTGAAGACCGAGACCTGCATGCCGGGGTTGATCGACAGCCACACGCACTTGACCGGCCAGACCAGCCGTACCGGATATGTGGACAAATTCCATTGGAATATCGCCGACTATGCCATTCGCTCGACGGTGTACGCGCGTCGTACGTTGTTGGCCGGGTTTACCACGGTGCGCAATCTGGGCGATCAGGCCAATGAATCGGCGGCGCTGCGCGACGCCATCAACGCGGGAATCGTGCCCGGGCCGCGGATCTTCACCGCAGGCAAAGCCATCGGCTCCACCGGCGGCCACGCCGATCCCACCAATGGTTATAGCCAGGAGATCGCGAAAGATCTCGGCCCGGCGGACGGCATCATCAATAGCCCCGAGGACGCGGTGAAAGCGGTGCGCGAGCATTACAAGCGGGGCGATGATCTCATCAAGATCATGCCCTCGGGCGGCGTCCTCGATGAAGGGGCGAGCGGCGATAACTCGCAGATGACCCTGGATGAAATACGCGCCGTCGTCGCGACCGCCCGCGACTACGGATTTGCGGTTGCGGCGCATGCGCATGGCGCGGAGGCGATTCGTCGCGCGGTCATCGGCGGCGTCGATTCCATCGAGCACGGCACCTACATGGACGCCGAGGACATGAAACTCATGGTGGAACACGGCACCTGGTACGTGCCGACCATCATCGCCGGCGACTTCGCTGCGCAGCAGGCCAAGATTCCCGGCTACTACCCGGCGCAGATCGCCACCAAAGCCGCGGCGATCGGGCCACTGATTCAGGCGACAGCCGGTCGCGCCTACAAGGCGCATGTGAAAATCGCTTTCGGCACCGACGCTGCCGTGTATCCGCACGGCCAGAACGCGCATGAGTTTGAATTGATGGTGGGGGCGGGCATGCCGCCGATGTTCGTCATCCAGGCGGCCACGGTGAACGCCGCGCAGTTGCTTCGTCATGATAAGGATTTGGGCAGCATCACCGCCGGCAAAATCGCCGATGTCGTTGCCGTGCCCGGCAATCCCATCGACGACATCAGCCTGATGAAGCGCGTGAGCTTCGTGATGAAGGATGGCGTGGT
>DATMKO010000215.1:0-5735 GCA_035571175.1 Steroidobacteraceae bacterium
CTTGCAGCTTGCCGAAATCGTGAAAGGCGCAGCGGATCACCAATTGCGGCTCGCCTTTCTCGCCGGTGCTGTCGCCCATTTCTTCGAGGCCATGGTCGATGAGATCCAGTTCGAGCTCATCGTGATCCACAACCCCGGTGGGGTCCAAACGGAATACGCCCATTTTCTTGAACAGAAAGCTGACGCTGCCGGTGGTCGCGAGGTTGCCGCCGCCCTTCAGGAAAATATTGCGCAGGCTCGCCACCGTTCGAGTGGGGTTGTCGGTGGCGGTTTCAACCAGCAGCGCCACGCCGTGCGGCGCATACCCCTCGTACAGGGTTTCGACATAGTTGGCCGCGTCCTTGCCTGAGGCGCGACGGATCGCCGCCTCGGTCTTGTCCTTCGGCATGTTGACGGCGCGCGCATTCTGCAGCACGCGGCGCAAGGTAGGGTTCGATGCCGGGTCCGGGCCGCCGGAATGGACCGCGATCGCGATGTCTTTCGCGATGCGAGTGAATTGCTTTGCCATGCGGTTCCAGCGGGCGAACATCGCATGCTTTCTGACTTCGAATATGCGTCCCATGAGCGCATGGTAGCAATACGCGTGCAAACCGCTAGACTTGCGGCTCCCCTCTTCAAGGCTTTTCCCATGAGTGCAGTCCCGGCGGACTCGATAGTCAATACCGCGAGCTTTCAAGATCTTGGGTTATCGGAACCCGTGTTGCGCGCGCTCGCCGATGTCGGCTACGAGGCGCCCTCGCCCATCCAGGCGGAGACCATCCCGGTGCTGCTCGCAGGCCGCGACATGCTCGGCCAAGCGCAAACCGGCACCGGCAAAACCGCCGCATTTGCGCTTCCCGCGCTGAGCAAAATCGACCTCACACGGCATGAACCGCAAGTTTTGGTGCTGGTCCCGACCCGCGAACTCGCCCTGCAAGTGTCGGAGGCGTTTCTGCGCTACGCCGCGCATTTGAAGGGGTTCCACGTGTTGCCGATCTACGGCGGCCAAAGCTACCAGCCGCAATTGAACGCCCTGCGGCGCGGCGTGCACGTGGTGGTGGGCACCCCCGGACGCGTCATCGATCACATGAATCGCGGCACCCTGAAGCTGGGCGGTTTGACCCTGCTGGTGCTGGATGAGGCGGATGAGATGCTGCGTATGGGCTTCGTCGATGCCGTGGAAAGCATCCTTGAACAGACACCGCCGCAGCGCCAGGTCGCTCTGTTTTCCGCAACCATTCCTGCCCCCATTCGCCGCATTGCGCAAAAGCACCTGCATTCGCCGGTCGAAGTCACCATCAAAAGCAAGACCAGCACGGCGACCAACATCAGACACCGCTACTGGGTTGTCAGCGGCATGCACAAGCTCGATGCACTGACGCGCATTCTCGAGGCCGAAACTTTTGACGGCATGCTGGTGTTTACCCGCACCAAGCACTCGACGGTGGAACTCGCGGAGAAACTCGAGGCGCGCGGCTTCGCGGCCGCGCCGCTCAACGGCGACATTCCACAAGCCTTGCGGGAGCGCACCGTGGCGCGCCTGAAGGCGGGCCAGATCGACATCCTGGTGGCCACCGACGTTGCCGCCCGCGGTCTCGACGTCGAACGCATCGGCCATGTGGTGAATTACGATGTGCCCTACGACACCGAATCCTACGTGCATCGCGTTGGCCGGACAGGGCGGGCAGGGCGCAAGGGCGAGGCCATCCTGTTCATTGCGCCGCGCGAGCGCAACATGCTGCGCGCCATCGAGCGCGCCACGCGCCAGGTCATTGAACCGATGAACCTGCCGACCGTGGATGCGGTGAACACCTTGAGAATCGCCAAGTTCAAACAGAGAATCAGCGAAACCATCGCCAAGGGCGATGCCGACGGCTACCGTCCGGTACTCGAGCAGCTGGAGACCGAATCCGGCTTAAGCCTGATCGAGATTGCCGCGGCGCTGGCCTGCCTGGCGCAGGGAAGCAGCCCGCTGCTGCTCTCGGCAAAGGACCAACCGCCATCCGCGCCCGCCTCGAGCGAGCGCGGACGCGACAGCCACGCGCCGCGACCCGCGCGCGAACGCCAACCGCATACCAAGTCCGCTGCTGCGCAAATGGAAACTTTTCGCGTCGAAGTCGGGTCGGTACATGGGATCAAGCCCGGAAATATCGTGGGTGCGATCGCCAATGAGGCGGGCATCGAGGGTGTGCACATCGGGCGGGTGGATATTCGGCAAGATCACAGTTACGTGGACTTGCCTGAAGGGATGCCCAAGCAGATATTTAAGGAGTTGCAGAAGGTGCGGGTGGCGGGCCGCGAGCTGCGTATCAGTCACGTGAGCGAGAAGCCGCCCAAGCCGCCGCGCGCCACACTGGCACGGCACCCCGGCGCAAGGCCCGCCGAGAGGCGGCCCGCAGTGCAGAAAATATCGGCGCGGCGCCGCGCCAAGGATTGATGGTTTTGCTGATAATCACCTGAGGAGCGAATCATGGGCAAAGGCATGGAACGAAAAAAAGAGGCCAAGAAGAAACCGACCAAGACATTGGAAGAGAAGCGCGCAGCAAAGAGAGAAAAGCGGGCAGCGCGGGGCTAGTTACACCACCCGACCGCGTCGGCCGCCGCCGCGGAAATCCTCGATGTTGGCGGCCATTTCGTCGATGCAGCGCTGGCGCGCTTCGCGCGCGGCCCAGGCGATATGCGGCGTCAGCAAAAGATTCGGAATGGCGGGATCGAGCAATGGTTCGCCGTGCAGCGGCGGTTCCTGGGGCAGCACATCGATCCCGGCGCCGCCCAGCCTGCCGGCCTTGAGTGCTGCGCTAAGCGCATGACCATCGATGAGCGCGCCGCGCGCGGTGTTGATCAATAGTGCGTCGGGTTTCATGAGCGCCAGCTCGCGCGCGCCGATCAAATCGCGCGTCGAGTCATTCAAGGGACAATGCAAAGACAGGATGTCCGCGATGGCGAGCAGCTGCGTGAGTTCCATCCGCTCCTCTGTGGCGGGCGCGCCGCGGCGGTTGGCGACCACCACGCGCATGCCGAAAGCTTCGGCCACCCGGGCTGCGCCGCGCCCCAGATCGCCCCAACCGACCACGCCAAACACGCGGCCCTGCAGTTCGCGAAAGGGAAATTCAAGCAAAGTGGAGAGATCATCGCGCGTCCAGGATCCTTCCCTGACGAAGCGCGAATAGTCGTCCACATGTTGAGTGAGGCTCAATATCAAGCCCCACACCTGCTGCACCACCGAGGCGGTACAGTAGGCGCGTACGTTGCACACAGCAATTCCGCGTTCGCGCGCAGCGTTGAGATCGACATTGTCGGTGCCGGTGGCGGCAAGTGCGACCAATTTCAAGTGCGGCGCGCCGAACAATAGTTCGCGCGACAGGCGGGCGCCGTTCAACGCGACGACCTCGGCGCCGCCAATGCGATCGGCAGTCTTCGACTCGTCCGTTTCGTAGAGGGTGAGATCGTCGGCCGCCCTGCGCAGCGCACCCAAGTCAAGATCACCGGCGGAAACGGTGTCGTAGTCCAGGAACACGGTTTTCATGGGTTATCGCCGTGACGCGTTAGAATGTGTCTCTAGCATGAAAATATCCGCCGTTCTAATCCTGATCGCCGCCAACGTCTTGGTGTTCTTGCTGCAGGGCCCCCCCGGCGGGCCGCTCGAAGATCTCCTTGCATTGTGGCCGCTGCAACCCATCGACGGTCAAGTGCATTTTCGCCCGTGGCAGATCATCAGTTATGCATTTTTACACGCCAATTCCACCCACATACTCTTCAACATGCTCGGCCTATGGATGTTCGGCGCGGAAATTGAGCGCTATGTGGGACCGCGCAGATTGCTCGCCTGCTATTTCGCCTCCGTGGTCAGCGCCGCCTTGAGTCAGCTGTTCATACCCATGCTGTTCAATGCACCGCCGGCGCCTACCATCGGAGCCTCGGGGGGCGTTTTTGGTTTGCTGCTGGCATACGCCGTCCTGTTCCCCACCCGCAAGGTGGTTCCCTTGATCCCGCCCATTCCCATGCCGGCGTGGCTGTTTGCCACCATCTATGCCGGCATCGAGTTATTCCTCGGCGTCACCGGCACTCTGTCCGGCATCGCGCATTTTGCCCACCTGGGCGGCATGGTCGGGAGTTTCCTGGTGATCATGCAGTGGCGGTCAGCGAGGTCGCGCAAAACCAGCTAGGCTTGAAAGATGAATCCACAGACATTGATTGGCACCCTGCTCCTCTTAGGCATGGCCGCCGCCCGCCCGGTGCATGCGGAATGGGTGAATCGCATCGCCGACGGCATCATGGGCACACGCATCACCGTGGAATTGTGGTCGGAAGACAAGGGAAAAGCCGACCAAGCCATCGACGCGGTGCTCGATGAATTTCGCCGCCTCGACGAGTCGATGAGCACGTACAAGCCGACCAGCGAGGTATCGCAAGTCAACTCCAGGGCCGCCGACGGCCCCATGCACATCAGCAAGGAATTATTCGATCTGCTGGTCACGGCCAAGGAATACTCCGTCCTCACCGACGGCGCCTTCGACATCACGTATGCAAGCGTGGGCTACCTGTACGATTTCCGAAAGCACATACGTCCGGACGAGGCGCAAATCAGCAAGGCGCTGCCCGCGGTCAACTATCGCCACATCCTGCTCGATCCGAAAGAGCAGACGGTGCAGTTCTCGCGGAAGGGGGTTCGCATCGATCTGGGCGGCATCGCGAAGGGCTATGCAGTGGATTGCGGAATCAACGTTTTGAAAGCGCGCGGTTTCACGCGGGCCTACGTGGGCGCCGGCGGCGATAGTCGCATCATCGGCGACAGGTTCGGCAAGCCCTGGGTGGTGGGCGTCCGCGACCCCCGCAAAGGCGAGGGCGAGGTGATTGCACGCATACCGCTCGTCAATGCGGCCATATCCACATCGGGCGACTACGAACGATTTTTCGACGAAGGCGGCGTGCGCTACCACCACATCATCGATCCGCACACCGGCCATTCCGCCAGCAAGGTGCGCAGCGCCACCGTCATCGGCCCGTATGCCACGCGCACCGATGGCTTGTCCAAAACCGCGTTCGTACTGGGCCCGGAGAAGGCCATGGAAATCTACAACCGCATCGACGACATCGATGCCATCATCGTCAAACTGGATGGGACGGTGGTGTACTCCAAGGGCATGCAGAGGCCGAAGCAGTCCGCCGCCGCGCAGCAATAGCCCGAAGCGATCGCGCGATTTATCGAAATGCGATGATTTTCGCTTCCTCGCAGGCGTTGAGATAATCGGCCACCAGCTCGACGGGAATCGGCCCCAACTCCGCGGCCACCGCGTCCCTGATCTCGACCACGGATTTCTTGCCGTCGACGAAATTCAGTATTTCGTAGGCGTAGATGGCCGCGCTGTCCTGTACATTGAGAAGCCGGCTCGAATCCGCATGCAGCAGCTTGATCTTGCGCACGCGCTCCGTACCCAACCGATCAACCAGCACATCGTCATTCTGATAGATCAGCGGCCCGAACTCGGCGATGCGCGCAGGTATGCGCGCGCCATCCCGCGTGGCATGCCACTGCGGAACCGATGGGCCGTGAATCCCGCGCATCGCGGCGATGCGCTCCAGCCATCCATGCAGCGTCGCCGCCTGCTTCTTCAATGCCTCGAGAAAGGGCGCCAGTTCTTTTGTGGATTGCGTGAAGGCGCCAAAGGATTGCAGCGCGGCCTGCTCGCGGCGCAGCAGTTGCGCAACGAGATTGTGCGCCTCGAACACGGCGTCCTGCGGCTGCAAGTTCAAAT
>DATMKO010000216.1:0-9103 GCA_035571175.1 Steroidobacteraceae bacterium
GGCGGCAAGCTGCTGCTGTTTGGCAATGGCGGCAGCGCCGCCGACGCGCAACATCTCGCTGCGGAATTGACCATTCGCTATCAGTCGAATCGGCCGTCGATCTCGGCCATTGCTCTCACGACCGATTCCTCCGTGCTGACGGCTTGCGGCAATGATTTGGGCTTCGACGCTCTGTTCGAGCGGCAAATCGCCGGTTTGGGACGCATGCACGACGTGGCGGTCGCGCTCTCCACTTCCGGCAAGAGTGCGAATGTTCTAAAAGGGCTCCGTCAGGCGCGGTCCATGGGTCTTTCGACCGTCGGTCTCAGCGGCGCGACGGGAGGCGAGATGCCGGGGCTGTGCGACGCCTGCGTCCTGGTGCCCTCGTCGGTCACCGCGCGCATCCAGGAAATGCACATCATGATCGCTCACATGTGGTGCAAATCCCTGGAACTACGGCTCGCTTTGGTGTAGCGCCCATGCAGTTGCAGCCGTTGGTTCAAATCTTGACCGGCTTTCACTCTGCCCGGGTGCTCGTGCTCGGGGATGTCATGCTGGATCGCTTTGTATATGGCACGGTAGAGCGGATTTCCGCGGAAGCCCCCATCCCGGTGGTCGATGTGGGTCAATGCTCGGATATGCCCGGTGGCGCGGCCAATGTAGCCCGCAACATCGCGGACCTCGGCGCGAAGGCAATACTTCTTGGAGTGGTTGGGGAGGATGCAGCGGCCGATGATCTGCGCACGCAACTACAAGCCTCGCCGACTATTCGAGCACACTTGATCACCGACGCCTCGCGACCCACCACGGTCAAAACGCGCTACGTGGCGGACGGACAGCAAGTGATGCGAGCGGATCGGGAGAGTCGCATGCCGTTGTCCGCCGATGTGGCGCGGCAATTGCGCGAGGCATTTTCTGCGGCCGTGGAACAAGCGGATCTCGTCGTGCTCTCCGATTACGCCAAAGGTGTGTTGTGCGATTCGGTGACGCGCGCCGCAATCGACACCGCATGCCGCTACCGCAAGGTCGTCATCGTCGACCCCAAATCCAAGGATTTTGCAAAGTACCGAGGCGCGGCCATCATCACGCCCAACCGGCTCGAGTTTCAGCAGGCCTGCGGCGAGCGCTGCGACACACACGAGCAAGTGGTCGCTGCTGCACAGCATATTCTTGATCAACAGATTTGCGAGTTCCTGGTAATCACGCGGGGAAAGGACGGAATATCGGTTGTCGGTACGGGCGGTATCGCCGAGCATCTGCCAACCGCTGCGCGCCAGGTCTTTGATGTCTCGGGGGCCGGCGATACGGTGGTTGCGGCGCTTGCGCTTGGCATGGTCGCCGGCGGCAAGGTCATCGAGGCGGCCGCACTGGCCAACATTGCCGCGGGCATCGCGGTTGCGAAGCGCGGCACCGCAACCGTCACCACGGGGGAAATCGTTGCCCGGCTGGCACCGACAGACGGCAGCACCGATCCATTGAACATCTTCGCAATTGAAAGCGTCCAACAATTGGTACACGCCTGGCGTGCCCAGGGGTTGAAAATCGCCTTTACCAATGGCTGCTTCGACCTATTGCACCCCGGCCACATTTCCCTCCTGGACCAAGCCCGCCGCACTGCCGATCGGTTGGTCGTGGGACTGAACGCGGACATCGGCATCAGCCGCTTGAAGGGCCCGAGCCGGCCGGTACAGGGCGAGGTCGCTCGCGCCACCGTGCTGGCTGCGGTCAAATCGGTTGACGCGGTCGTCATCTTCGCAGATGACACGCCGCTGCAACTCATCGAAACCCTACAGCCCGATGTACTGGTCAAGGGTGCCGATTACACGCTCGAGACCGTCGTGGGCGCGGATTTGGTGCTCGCACGCGGTGGCAGAGTTGTGCTGGCAGAACTGCTGAGCGGCCACAGCACCACCGATACCGTCAAGCGCGCCGCCGTGCTGTCCAAATCGTGAGTGGCGCTGTCGAATCCGACAAGGTAGTCATCCTGGATCGCGACGGTACCCTGGTGCTTGATCGCGGATATATGAATGATCCGGCGCTGTTGGAATTCAAGCCTGATGCCGCGGACGCGCTCAGTTGGTGGCACGCGCATGGATACCGCATGATCGTGATTACCAATCAGTCTGGCGTCGGAAGAGGTTACTTTTCGGCCGAACGAGCCGAGGAAATGAATCTCCGCCTGCACGCCATGGTTGAAGCGCTGGGGTTTCGGCTCGAACGAATCTACTATTGTCCGCACCGACCTGACGCGGGTTGCAACTGTCGAAAACCCGCACTCGGCTTGTTGACACAGGCAGCGGCCGAATTGGGCTTCAATCCACGGCGGAGCGTGGTCATCGGCGACAAACAATCCGACATTGAGTTCGGCCGATGCGCAGACGCGAAGACGATATTGATTGCGGACGATTCATCCACACTCGCGATGCGGGCGCAGCCGGATTTGGTTACGGCGAACCTGCTGGACGCGGCCCGGGCGGTGACCACGCTGGGGTGGTGACAACAGAGATTTTGGAGCGGGAAACGAGGCTCGAACTCGCGACCTCAACCTTGGCAAGGTTGCGCTCTACCAACTGAGCTATTCCCGCCCTAAACAGACGCGCAATTGTAGGGCTGTAACGCCGGGAGTCAAGAAGAAGCTGCGGGAAAATACGCCTAAAGCCTTGAACTGACCGACATTTCCCAATGTCGCGCCCCGCTGGGCACCCCGAGCCTCCATGCCCCGCCAGCTACAGGCTCGAGCTATCCCGCAATTGCGGCCACGCCAATCTCAAGTACAAAATCATCGACCACAGGGTCAATACCGCAGCGACCGCGCTCAAGACCAGTCCGAGCTTGTAAATCGGAATTCCGAGCAAATGCTGTCGAAACAGCAGCATTGAAAGCCCGACGATTTGCATGATGGTCTTGTACTTGCCCCAAACCGAAACTTTCATGCGGCCGCGCTGGCCGATCTCCGCCATCCATTCGCGCAGCGCCGACACCGCTATTTCGCGTCCGATGATGACGATTGCCATGATCACGACATACCAGCGCGAATCCGCGCTGACTATCAACACCAGCGCGGCGGCGACGATTAATTTGTCGGCGACCGGATCCAGAAACGCGCCGAGACGCGAGGTCTGTCCCAACTTGCGCGCGTAGTATCCGTCCAAAGAATCGGTTATGCCGGCAAGCGCAAAACCGATCCCTGCCGCCGGGTGTGCCCACCAGAACGGCAGGTAGAACAGAATCACAATACCGGGAATCATCACGATGCGCAGCCACGTCAGCGTGTTCGGTACATTCCAATGCGCTTTGAGTTTACCGGCCGGGATGGAGGTGTTCATAAATTACCTCGGCCAGATCGCGCCCGAGGCCACGGATTTGTACGAAATCATCGACGCCGGCACGAAGTATCCCTTGTAGGCCGCCGAACTGTTTCAGCAGCTCGCGCCGTTTGACGGGTCCCAAACCCGGAATGGTTTCGAGTATCGACTGGCTGTGACGCTTAGCTCTTTTACGGCGATGCCCTGCGATGGCGAAACGATGTGCCTCGTCGCGCACGCGCTGAATCAAATGCAATGCGCGCGAGTCCGCAGGCAGTATAGTGGGCGTATCCTGGCCCAACAAGAACAGTTGTTCCTGGCCGGGCCGGCGATCGAGCCCCTTGGCGACGCCGATCAAGGTAATACCACCGACTTCAAGCTCCTCGAGAACCTTCGCCGCTTCAGCCAGTTGGCCTTTGCCGCCGTCGATCAGCAGCACATCCGGCTTGGGTGTTTCGCCGTCGCGAACCCGCTTGTAGCGGCGTGTCAGCGCCTGATGCATGGCTGCGTAGTCGTCGCCGGGCTGAATGCCGTTGATGTTGAATCGCCGATACTCGCCCTTGAGGGGCCCTTCCAATCCAAAAACGACGCAGGAGGCCACGGTGTCCGTGCCGCCGGTGTGGCTGATATCGAAACATTCGAGGCGGTTTGGCGCTTCGTCCAGGTCGAACGCCTCGCGCAAATCGTCGAGACTCGATTCGATGCCAGCGCGCGCCAGCCGGCGCATGTTCAGCGCCTGCACCGCGTTGTTATGCATCATCTCCAGCCAGCGCGCGCGAATTCCCCGCACCGAGGAACTGATGCGCACCTTGTGGGACAGACGCTGCGCCAAGGTCGCCTCGAGCAAATGCATTTCATCGAAGTCCTGCTGCACGATGATCTCTGCCGGAGCGTCGCGCTCCAGATAATATTGCGTCACGAATGCCGCAAGAACCTCCGGCAACTCGGCCAACGGTGCCTTCGGGAAAAAAGTTGTGGACCCTAAGCTTCGACCCGTACGCACGAACATAAGGGCGACGCAGTACTCGGCGTTTTCCGCGGCGATGGCGATGACATCCGCATCATGATCCGCGCCGGCAGTGACTATCTGTTGCGCCTGTATGACTTTGAGCTTTGCCAGTTGGTCGCGCAGCTGCGCGGCCTCCTCGAAATCCAGGCGCTCGGCCGCGGCCTCCATCCGCTGGCCGAGATCTTCGCTGACCTCATCATTGCGTCCTTCCAGCACCTTTATCGCTGCGCCTACGTCGCGAGCGTAGTGCTCCTTGGAAACCAGACCCACGCAGGGTGCGGTGCATCGCTGGATTTGATATTGCAGGCAGGGCCGCGAGCGGTTCGCGAAATAGGTGTCGTCGCAATTTCGGATACGGAACAATTTCTGCAGCTGCTGCAGAGTATCGCGCACTGCTCCGGCGGAAGGGTATGGCCCGAAATACTTCCCCGGCTCCTTGCGCGAGCCGCGATAAAAGTTCAGACGCGGAAACTCGTGGTGGGTTTCCAGATGCAGATACGGAAAGCTCTTGTCGTCACGCAGCACCACGTTGAAGCGCGGCCGGTGCTTCTTGATGAGATTGAATTCGAGCAGCAGCGCTTCGGTTTCGGAATTGGTGATCGTGACTTCCATGCTCACAGTCTTGGCGATCAGCGCCTGCACTTTCGGCTGCACGTTGCTCGCCTGAAAATACGAGCCGACGCGATTTTTTAAGTTTCGAGCCTTGCCGACATAGAGAATCTCCCCATGCGCGTCCAACATCCGGTACACGCCCGGGCGGCCGGGTAAACTGTCAACGAACGTTTTGGCGTCGAAGTGGCTAGCCGCCGCTAGCGAGGCACGCGCAGCGGCGGCCGCGCCGCCGTTCGACTCGGGACCGGTCTTCATGGTGGCGGGCCGGCCTGCGCCAAATCGCGCGCTCTTTCGATGACGGCTTCGAACATCTCGGCGGTGAGTCGTCGTGTTTGCGTGTTGTAGCGGCTGCAATGATAGGAATCGATCAACACCCGATCATCTCGTAATCTGTGTTCCGCCCCGTGGGCAAATCGATATTGACCGGCCGGCAAATCGCATGCGCGCAGCACCGCGCCATGCGCAATTGTTCCCAGAGCCAGAATAACGCGCATGCTCGAGCTTGCGGCCAATTCTGCCCGCAGATACTCGTTGCATGCCTTGATCTCCACCGGCTGGGGTTTATTGGCGGGAGGAACGCATTTCACCGAGTTGGTAATCCGCGCGTCGTTGAGGGTAAGGCCGTCAGTTGCGGAATCCGATACCGGCCCGGAAGCCAGTCCGAAGCGGTACAGGGTCCGGTAGAGCAATATTCCGGCATGATCTCCGGTGAAGGGCCTCCCGGTCCGATTGGCGCCGTGCAGGCCGGGCGCCAAACCGACGATAACCAGTCGCGCGGCAGGATCGCCAAACGGCGGGACCGGCCGGCAGTAGTAATCCGGCTCCCGCAGCTGAACAGAATCCAGAAACGCGGCCAGGCGCGGGCAACGCCGGCAAGCGGAGTCGAAAATTGGGTTCATACCTGGGGGTGTATCACAAGGCGAGGGTAAGAAAAAACGGGCTACGCTTAAGTCTGCGTAGCCCGCCATCGATCGCGCTTGGACTTTGGACTAACCCGAGCGCATCCGAACCTAAGCCAATCTAGGCTGCGAACCTGTCAGACCCCACCTGCAGGGAAAAAATCCCCCGCATCAGCCAATTTTTTTGTTGGTTGTCCGAGCTGTCCTGGCCTCGCGGCGTTCAATCTCAGATATGCGGGAAGGTTCGCTAGGCAGGATAGCACCTGCCCACATCGAGGCAAGCCGGCTTTTAAAAACTGCCGATTATAAATGAAGTGAATTCGAGATATATATCCTAAGTGATTCATTAAATGATATATACCGGCATCTTGTAACAATCGGAGACGAGCGCGCGCGCTCTGAAAGATCCACCCCAAAGGCCCGCCAGTCTCGCGGCAAATCTTGGCGTGTTACGCTTCTGAAAAGAGCGCTACCGACCACACAACCGCCAACAGCGGAGAAAACGCCCTTGTTCCGACGCCGCCATGAACCCGCCGATCAACTTCTCGCTATGCCGCGGAGCGTTAGGGGCGGCGGCGCGTGACGACTGCGGTTCCGGAGACCATCCTCGAGACACAGAGTCTGGTGAAGGAGTTCAAGGGCTTTGTGGCGGTGGACAACGTGTCGATCCGCGTGCGGCGCGGAGAAATCCACGCGCTGATCGGTCCAAACGGTGCCGGCAAAACAACCTTGTTCAACTTGCTCACCAAGTTCCTGCAGCCGACCTCCGGCGCCATCTATTTTCAGGGCGTAGATATCACGCGCGAACAGCCGGCGGACATCGCGCGCCGCGGCATTGTTCGGTCCTTCCAGATTTCCGCCGTGTTTCCGCACTTAAGTGTTCTCGAGAATGTGCGCGTCGCGTTGCAGCGTCAGCTCGGGACTTCGTTTCATTTCTGGAGTTCCGGGAAAACCCTGGCAAAACTCAACGATCTCGCCATGCAGTTACTGGCCGAGGTCGGCCTGGATCACTGGGCCGGCACCTTGACGGCGGATCTGGCCTACGGGCGCAAGCGCGCTCTTGAACTCGCGACCACGCTCGCGCTGGATCCGCAATTGATGCTCCTCGATGAGCCCACCCAGGGCATGGGGCATGAGGACGTCACGCGCGTCACGCAACTGATCAAGAAGGTCTCGGCGCACCGCACGGTGCTCATGGTCGAGCACAACATGAGTGTCGTCTCTTCCATTGCCGACACCATAACCGTACTGCAGCGTGGACGTGTGATCGCCGCGGGGCCCTATGCGGAAGTCTCGGAGAATCCGCAGGTTGTAGAGGCCTATATGGGCAGTACCGGCGGTGAACTCGCGGGGACCCACTGATGGCGCGCGAACTGCTGAAAATTACCGATCTTAATGCGTGGTACGGCGAGTCGCACATCCTGCATGGGGTCGAATTCAACGTCCACGAGGGCGAGGTGGTCACGATCCTCGGCCGCAACGGCGCCGGCCGCACGACCACGCTGCGCGCGATCATGGGATTGATCGGCACACGCACCGGTTCGGTGCTGATCGGCGGCGCGGAAACGGTGCGAATGGCACCGCACCGCATTGCCCGCATTGGCATCGGCTACTGCCCGGAGGAGCGGGGAATATTCTCGGCGCTGTCCGCCGAGGAAAATCTGCTGCTGCCGCCGCAGTTCAATAGCGGCGGCTTGTCGCTCGAGGAAATCTACGACATGTTTCCAAACCTGCGCGAGCGCGCCGCAAGTCCCGGTACGCGCCTGTCGGGCGGCGAGCAGCAGATGCTCGCGGTGGGCCGCATACTGCGAACCGGCGCGCGGCTGCTGCTGCTCGATGAGATTTCAGAGGGTCTCGCCCCGGTGATCGTGCAGAAACTGGGCGAGGTGATCCGCACGCTCAAGTCGAAGGGGTTTACCGTGGTCCTGGTCGAACAGAACTTTCGCTTTGCGGCGCCCCTGGCGGACCGTTTTTACGTGATGGAGCACGGCCGCATCGTCAGACAGTTCGAACAATCCCAGCTTGCCTCGCAAATGGGTATGCTCCGCGAGTGGCTGGGAGTTTGAATCCACAATGAATGAAGGAGTTGCCAGATGAAGATTCAGCGGTTCGCAATCCTGCCCTGCGCGGTGTTCGGCCTTGTGGCAGGGCCTGCGGCCCTGGCCGCGGGCGATCAGGTGGTCATCGGCGATATCGATGATCTGTCGGGCGTTTATGCAGATGTCAACGGTCAGGGTGGCATCGAAGCGGTCAATATGGCCATCGCCGATTTCGGCGGCACCGTTCTCGGCAAGAAGATCGTGCTACTCACAGTCGATCATCAAAACAAGCCGGACATCGGCGCCTCCAAATTTCGCGAGTGGGCCGATCAGAATGGGCTCAACATGCTGCTGGGGGGCTCGAACACGGGTGTGAGCATCGCCATGTCCAAGGTCGCCGCGGCAAAAAAAGTGCCCTTTATCGCCATCGGCGCCGGCGGCGCCTCGCTGACCGGCGCGGATTGCACGGCCTATACGGTGCACTACGCCTATGACACGACTGCGTTGGCCAACGGCACCGCCAGCGTAATCGTCAAGAACGGCGGCAAGACCTGGTTTTTTCTCACTGCCGATTATGCCTTTGGTACCCAGCTGCAGGACGCAGCCACCAAGGTGGCTCTGGCCAACGGCGGCAAGGTTTTAGGGGCGGTGCGCGTTCCCTTGGGCACCACCGATTTCTCCTCCTTCCTGCTCCAGGCGCAAAGCTCGGGCGCGCAGGTCTTAGGATTGGCGAATGCCGGCACCGACTTCTCGAATTCGCTGAAGGGCGCCACCGAATTTGGCATCACCAAGACCATGACGCCCGCGGCGCTGCTGGCTTTCATCAGCGACATTCATAGTTTAACTCTGCAAACGGCGCAGGGGTTGTACCTGACCACCGGCTGGTACTGGGATCTGAACGAGGAGACGCGTGCCTTCGGCAAGCGCTATTTTGATAAAATGAAAAAAGAGCCAACCATGGACCAGGCGGGCTACTACTCGGCAACCCTGCAGTACCTGAAGGCGGTCAAGGCGGTGGGTACGACCGATGCCGACAAGGTGATGGCGGAACTGAAGAAGGCCAAGATCAACGATGTGTTCGCCAAGAACGGTTACGTCCGCGCCGATGGCTTGATGATCCACACCATGTACGTCATGCAGGTCAAGAAACCCGCGGAGTCGAAGTATCCCTGGGACTATTACAAGGTGATCAAGGTCATGTCGGGCGATGAGGCCTTCGGGTCGCAACCCGATCCCACTTGTCCGCTGATCAAGTAGTGC
>DATMKO010000217.1:0-3478 GCA_035571175.1 Steroidobacteraceae bacterium
ACCTGCGCGACGCCACCGGCGAGCGGCCGAATATCAAACCGGATCGTCCCGACGTACTGCTGCACCTGCATGTCGAGGGTGCGACGGCGTTGTTATCCCTGGACTTCTCCGGTGAGAGCCTGCACCGGCGCGGTTATCGCCTCGAGGGCGGGCGGGCGCCGCTCAAGGAAAATGTGGCTGCCGCCGTGCTGCTGCGCGCCGGATGGCCGCACGTCGCCGAACAGGGCATGCTGCTCGATCCCATGTGCGGGTCCGGTACCTTCCTCACCGAAGGCGCCCTGATCGCTGCCGACGCGGCGCCGTCATTCGATCGCGACTACTTCGGGTTCAAAGGATGGCGAGGATTCGATGCCGCACTCTGGGAGCGCTTGCTCGATGAGGCGCGGGCGCGGCGTGCGGCGCGGGTGGCGCGGCGCTGCATCCTCGGATACGACATCGATGCGGACGCTGTGCGCATGGCCATTGCCAATGCTAAACAGGCCGGCGTTGCTGAATGGCTGCACATCGAAAAGCGCTCGCTCGCGGAAGTGGCTCGACCCAATGGGCCTCCAGGGCTCGTCGTGGTCAATCCGCCCTATGGCGAACGCATCGGTGCGGAATCGGGTCTGCCCGCGCTGTACTCGGAGCTCGGCACCGTCCTGCGTGAGCGCTTTGCAGGCTGGCAGGCCGCCATCCTCACCGGCAATCCGCCGCTGGCCCGCAACTTAGGCGTCTACGCAAAGCGCACGCACCGGGTATTCAACGGCACGATCGAGTGCCGGCTGCTGCGCTTCGAGTTGAACGAAGCCAGCGCGCAGCGCACTGCCGAGCAAGTGCGCGCGGACTGGTCGAGCCGCCCGGGCGCGCAAATGTTCGCGAATCGGCTGCGCAAGAACCTGCAGCGCCTGGGTGCCTGGGCCGAACGCGAGCGCATCGAGTGCTATCGCGTCTATGACGCGGACATGCCGGAATATGCCTTCGCCATCGATCTCTATGGCCGCGATCCCCGGCACGTGTACGTCCAGGAATATGCCGCGCCGAAGACCGTCAATGAAGAGAGCGCCCGTGAGCGCCGCCGCGAGGCGCTTGCGGTGCTGCCGGAAGTGCTGGGGGTGCCGGTTTCTCTGGTGCATTCCCGGGTGCGCAAACCGCAAAAGGGTGCCGAGCAATACGAAAAACGCGCCAGCGTCGCCGAACGGGTGGTCGTCGGCGAGGCAGGATTGAAATTCTGGGTCAATTTCCGCGACTACCTGGATACCGGGCTGTTTCTCGACCATCGCATCGTGCGCGGCATGCTGCGCAGCTGGGCGCAGGGCGCAGATTTCTTGAATTTGTTTTGCTACACCGGCAGCGCCAGCGTGTACGCCGCCGCCGGCGGCGCGCGCAGCACCACCGGCGTCGATCTGTCGAACACCTACCTTGATTGGGCGCACGAGAATTTGCTGCTCAACGATTTTCGCGGCGACAACCACCAGCTGTACCGCGCGGACTGCCTGGAGTGGCTCGAGAGCCAAGCGTCGTGCGGCCCGTGTTTCGACTTGATGCTGGTGGATCCGCCGACCTTCTCGAACTCCAAGCGCATGGAGGGCGTGCTGGATGTGCAGCGCGACCATGTGGGCATGATCCGCAGATCGCTGAAGCTACTGCGCCCCGCGGGCCGATTGGTATTTTCCACCAACTACACGCGCTTCAAGCTCGACTCGGAGGCGCTCTCAGATCTTGCCATCGAAGACATCAGCGCCGCGACCATCCCGGTGGACTTCGAACGTCACGCGCGCATTCATCGCTGCTTCTGCGTGCGCTTCACAAAAGGTCCCGCAGCCGGTAGTAAAGCATCGCCAGCATCAGCGACGGTCGTCTGAAAAGCGGGCCGCCGGGGAAATCGCGATGCGGGATGCGCGCGAATACATCAAAGCGCTCCGCCGTGCCGGCCACCGCTTCGGCGACCAGTTTTCCCGCCAAGCCGGTCAAGGTGATGCCGTGACCGGAAAAGCCCTGCAGGTAATAGACATTGGGCGCCAGGCGACCGAAGTTCGGTGCGCGGCTCATGGTGATGTCGAGATACCCACCCCAGGCATACGCCACCTTGACATCGGCGAGCGCCGGGAACACGCGCACCATGCGCTGGCGCATCGACTCGGCGAGACGCGGTGGCTGCACCGAGCTGTAGCTGACGCGTCCGCCGAACAGCAGGCGATGATCCCGCGAACGCCGGAAGTAGTCCAAGATCCAATTGATGTCGGCAATTGCGGCGTTGCTCGGCAACAGGCTGCGCGCGCGCTCTTCGCCCAGCGGCTCGCTCGCGATGATATAGGTGCCGATACCCAGAATACGCCGCGCCAACGCCGGCGCAACACGGCCGATGTAGGCGTTGCCGCACAGGATCAGGTTCGCGCAGCGCACCGTGCCGTGCGCCGTGTGCACTCGGACCTCTGCGCCGTCCTCGTAGCGCAGGATCTCGGAATTCTCGTAGATTTTCGCGCCGGCGGCCTCTGCCGCCTTCGCCACGCCTTGAGTGAATTTTAAGGGGTGCAAGTGTCCGCTGCGCGGGTCGATGAGACCGGCAAGATAGCGATCGCTGCGAACATACTTCGCAAGTTCGTCGCGGTCCAGCATGCGCGCGGATGGGTAGGCGTACTGCTCGTGCAGTTCCCGGGTCCATTCCTGCAGTTCCTGCACCTGGCGCGGTTTCAGCGCCACATGCACATGATTGGGTTGATACTCGCAATCGATCGCGTATTCGCGCATCAGCGCTTGCGTGAGGTCCAAAGCCTCGATGGAAAGGTCAAACAAACGGCGTGCATCATCGCGCCCGACGTCGGCGACGAGGCGTTTTTGGCTTGCGGCCAGACCGAAAATCGCCTGGCCGCCGCTGCGGCCGGAGGCACCATAGCCGACAAAATGCGCCTCCAGCAGAGCGACCCTGAGCCCTCGCTTTGCCAGATGCAGCGCCGCCGAACACCCGGCAATTCCGCCGCCGAGCACGGCGACATCGACGCGGATGTCGCCGCGCAGCGCGTCGCGCGCACCTTCAGCGCCGACCCTTAACGGTGCGGCGCTGGCAACCGAGGCTGCGTAGTAGGAAGGGGCGGGCGGATAGGAAAGGCGCATCGGGGCAGTTTTTTCGGTCTTGTGTTTAAAATTTAGTAGCTATTGACAGGTTTGGGTGGCTGTGAGCCTACCTCGGTTTCGCTCGAAAGTGTACGATTGCCGCGTCGCAGCAATCACGTCTAAGTGTTGGAAATGCCTAAATCTTAGCCTTTTTTTTGTGTCCTGTCGGGACGACCCCTTGAGGCTGTGGTGTAATAGACGGGTCGAGAAAGCCCAGTCGTCCCCTTGGACGTTTAATATATTAAACATGTCTCGCTTGCCGCTCATAGGAATTCCGGCTGATCGCCGGCTGTATGCGAAGCATTACTTCCACATGGTCGGGGAGAAGTACATCGAAGCCGTCGCGCTCGGCGCGAAGGCGGTGCCGGTGCTCGTGCCGGCACTCGGG
>DATMKO010000218.1:0-2882 GCA_035571175.1 Steroidobacteraceae bacterium
GGTGTTGGCGCAGCTGACGCCGCGGGAAGCCAAGGTTTTGCGCATGCGCTTCGGCATCGACATGAATACCGATCACACGCTCGAGGAAGTGGGCAAGCAGTTCGACGTCACGCGCGAGCGGATCCGCCAGATAGAAGCGAAGGCGCTGCGCAAGCTGCGTCACCCGAGCCGCAGCGAGCAGCTGCGCAGCTTTTTGATGGACGATTAAGGGGCTAGCCGCCGCTGACCTCCAGCGTGAGGTGGCGCTCGCTGTTGAGTGAATTGGCCACGAGGCACGTGGTCTCGGATTTTTCCAGCAAGCGCTTCGCCCGCTCGATGTCCGCGCCGGCGGCAACCTGCAGCTTGGCGTGCGTGTCGAAGCGTGTGAAGCGCATCTTGCCGTCCACACGATCCAAAGTGCCTTCGGTGCGCACATCGAGACTGTGCCAGGCGTACTTGGATGCCGCGGCTATGGCCCGAAAGCTCAGGGCAAAGCAGTCAGCCACCGCGGCGGTCAGCAGACCTTCCGGCGACCATTGATTTCCCGGACCGTCGAATTCCTTCGGCGACGAGGATTCGATGACGCGTACGCCCTCGGTGGACAGCGGCACGTCGCCGTCGGGACGAATGGAAGCGTTGACGGCGTAGTGATGTGGAAATGGGTGCATGGCAAACTCCTGCGATGTCCGGTGTTCATGAATGGCGCTCGATCTCAAGCCGGACCGAAAAGTTTGAGTTCCGGGCCATTCTCGGTAAGCCTTATCATCCGTTCGAACGAAAGTCCGATTTTCTCCAATACCGCGATCGAGCTGTAATTCTCCGCCGACGTGATGGCGACTATGCGCGGGATCTTGAGAACACGGCCACCGTGATCCAGAACCGCGCCCGCCGATTCTACGGCATATCCTTGCGAACAATGGCGCGCCAGAAACGCAAATCCGACGTCGGGCTCGCTCAATCCCTCGCGCTTGACCAAGCCGCAAATCCCGATCGGCGTGCCGTCGCGAAAGCACGCCGCATACAAGCCAAAGCCGTTATGGCAATAGCTGTCCATCGGACCACTTGAAATGTAGTCGCGCGCGTCCTGCAGCGTTCTTACTCCCTTGTCGCCGATGTAGCGGATGAAGCCGGCCTCGTTCAGCAGCTCCAGTATGAACTTGGCATCGCCAAAATCGAGTTCACGCAGCTGCAAGCGACTGGTCTCAATGACCGTCATGCGTCTTCCGGTCCGGTAGCGCTAAGCCGAATGCAGCGGCGAGGAGGGCGTACGAGTGCCGTCGCGCCTGTGGGTCGAAGGTCCAGGTGTTGATCACGATCTCGTCGAGCTCGAGTCTTGCTGCCAGTGCATGCAGCTGGTTTGCGACTTGGGGAGCTGTGCCCACCATCGCGATGCTCCGCAGCTTTTCGATCATGGCCCGCTCCGCCTCCGTATAGGGGTGGGCAGCCGCATCTTCGGGCGAGGCCAATGGCATTCGCAGGCCCTTCTCGAACCCGGCTCGCCAATACTCCCGGGTCATCAACAGCCGCTGCGCTTCGCTCTGCGTGTCCGCAGCCAATGCCCAAACGCAAATGGTCGCGCGCGGACTGGGGTAGCGCTCGCTCGGCCGGTAGTTTCGGCGATACAGAGCGAGCGCTTCCTCGACGCCCGCGCCTTCGCTGAAGAAGTAAGCGAACGCATAGGGCAAGCCAAAATGCGCCGCCAGCTGTGCGCCGTATGCCGAGCTTCCCAAAATCCACAATTGCGGACTGGTGGCACCGGTCGGCAGCGCCATGATGCTGCGGTAAGGATGGCCTGCAGGCAGTTCAATTCCCGATACCCAATGCTGCAGTTCCTGCACCTGCCGGGGGAATTCCTCCGCGGCATTCGCATGCGGGTTCAGAGCATGTGCGGTCAAGGCGTCGGATCCCGGAGCCCGGCCCACGCCCAGGTCAATACGCCCTGGCGCGATGGCCTCGATCACCCGAAATTGCTCCGCCACCTTGAGAGCAGAGTAGTGGGGCAGCATCACGCCGGCGCTGCCGACGCGAATGCGCCGCGTGGTGGCGGCGATCGCCGCGATTAGAATCTCCGGCGCCGTGCCCACGATGCTGGCGCTGTTGTGATGCTCCGACACCCAGTAGCGCTCGTAGCCCAATTCATCGCAAAGTTGCGCCAGCGCGATCGATTCGCGGATCGCAGCGCCCTGGGTGCTGCCCGCGGACGAGGGGGACTGATCGAGTACGGACCATTTCATCGGGCGGTAGGCCGATGGCGGACTAGCGGCTGCGGGCAGCGAGCATGGCCGCGATTTCGCGCGCATCCGCATCGCCCGAGCTCTGCAAGCCCTGCACCACACCCAGCTGGTCGGCTGCAGGCCGGTTCTGACTCACCTTCCACTTGCCGGTCAATCTCAAGATCGAGAATTCGAATCCGACAATCATGCGCAACATTTTCTCGATGTATTCCCGGGGCGCGTCGCCGATTTTCCAGGGCTTGGGAAGCGATGACTCATGTGTCGCGGTCAAACCGGCCACGAAGCTATGCAGCCACGCGATGTCATCGATGAACCGCAGTGTTCCGTGCGCATGCACCACTGCGTAATCCCAGGTCGGAACCACCTCGCCGCTTTGCATCTTGGAAGGATATAGCGACGGCGAGATGTAAGCGTCCGGTCCTTGAAAGACCGCCAGCGCTTCGCTGCCTTGGGTATGCTCGCGCCACAAAGGGTTGGCGCGAGCTATATGACCGCGTAACGAGCCGAGCGGTGCCGGCTCCGCCAGCGTCTGCAGCGGCACATGGTTGGCGACGAGTCCGGACTCGGACGAAGTTACGAGAGTGGCGAGCGGCCGGGCACGCATGAGTGCATGCAGCACGTCGGTGCGGGTTTCATTGAATTGCGCAGGCAGATACAAAGACTATCCTT
>DATMKO010000219.1:0-7962 GCA_035571175.1 Steroidobacteraceae bacterium
GTCGGGATATATAGGCCGCCGTCGGGCGCGAGGCCCTGCTCGATGGCGTGGCTTAAACTCACCGGCGGCGCGCCGCCGCGCGCGCTTAAGAAGTTCATTTCCGCCATCAGGCCTTCACCACCCGGGCGCCGTAATTCTCCATCGTGGAAATCCACGAGTCCGACTGCAAATCGTGCTCGGCAAATGCCGCCACCATGGCGCCGCGCACGGCCTCGGCGTTCTGGATCTCGGACCAGGCGAACACCGTCGGACCCGCGCCGGAAATCGAGCTGCCGAGCGCCCCTGCGGACATCGCGGCCCGCTGCACATCCTTGAATCCCGGGATCATGGATTGCCGCTGCGGTTCGATGATCACATCGTTGAACGATTCGCGGATCATGTCCAAGTCGTTCGAATAGCAACCGCTGATGAATCCCGCGAGATTCGCGCTCTGCCACACATAATCGGAACGACTGACATTGCTCTTTAGTATGGCGCGCGCTTCGCGAGTGCCCAGGTACATGTGTGGGTGCACCAGCACGCAGCGCAGCGAGGGCGGCACGGGAATCTGCTTCACGCGGGGAGAGTCGATTCCCACGGTGAGCGTCAAGCCGCCGAACAGGCAGGGCGCGATATTGTCGATGTGCGCCGAGCCGCTGGCGACTATCTCGCCTTCCATCGCAAATTTGAGCAATGCCAGGCGCGGCGACGGCCGTTCCAGCAGCGCGTTTGCGGCAACCACAGCGGCGACTGCGGATGCCGCCGATCCGCCGAGGCCCGATCCCAATGGAATGCCCTTCTCGATATCGAGTTCAAATCCAAACTCCGGCGTCAGCGTCTCGCGCATCACCTGCACCGCCCGGCCGGCGGTATTGTTCTCCGGTTCCACCGGCAGCGGCCCCGCCACGCCGGTGATGGAACGAATGCGCACCAGGGGTTCTTCGATGCGGCGGATGCGCACGCGGTCGCCCACGGCGTCCACCGTATGTCCCAGAATATCGAAACCTATACCGACATTGGCGACGGTGGCTGGCGCGAACACGGTAACGTCGGTGAGCACGGTGTCCTCGCGAACCTAAAGCAGCGCGCCAAGATATGCGGACAGGCGCAACAGATCCGAAAACACGCCTCCCGCCGTCACTTCGGGGCCGGCTCCGGGACCTTGCACGATCAGCGGATTGTCGCAATACCGGCGTGTCGCGAATCGCACGACATTGTCGGTGAGCGCGATGTTCGCAAATGCGTGCTTGGCGTCCAGGCGCATCAGTCCGACCGTAGCATTGCCGTCGGCGTCGATTCGACCCACATAGCGCAGCACCTGGCCCTTGCCGCGCGCGGCAACCAGCCTGGCCGCCATCGCCGCGTCGGACTCGGGCAAGCGTTGCATGAACTCTTCGACGCTGCATTTGGCGAGCGCGTCGGGCACCAATCCCTCCACCTGCACATCCGACATTTCCAGGGTGAGCCCCATTTCCCGGCCAAGAATGATGAGCTTGCGGGCAACGTCCAAACCGGACAGATCGTCGCGCGGATCCGGTTCCGTATAACCCCGCGCCTTGGCGGCGCGCACGATCGAGGAAAAAGCCTCGCTGCCGTCGAATACATTGAACAAATATGCCAGGGTCCCGGAAAAAATCCCTTCGATCTGTGTAATGTCATCGCCGGTCTCGCGCAGATCGCGCAGCGTCTGAATCACCGGCAGGCCGGCGCCGACCGTGGCCTCGTACAAATAGTGCGTGCCGGTCGCCCGCTTTGAATCCTGCAGCGAGCGGTAGTAAGGCATCGAGCCGCTGTTGGCCTTTTTATTCGGCGTGACGATGTGAATGCCGCGCATCAACCAGGAGTGGTACTGATCAGCCACTTCCGCGCTCGCAGTGCAATCGATGACGACGGTGTGCGGCACGAAGTCCGCCTGTACGTGGTTGATGAATTTCTGCAGGTCCACGGGTTCGCCGGCCTCGGCCCAGCGCTCCGCCCATTGGTTCAGATCCAGCGCGGTATCCTCCAGCAGCATGCGCGTCGAGCTGGCGATGCCGCGTACCCGTAAATCCAGATTCAGCGCCTGCAGGCGTTCGATTTGCGTCGCCATCTGCGCGAGCAATTCACGGCCGACCGTACCCGGACCGATCAAACCGATGGAGAGCGTATTGGGCGATAGATAGAAAGCCGCGTGAACCGCGCGCAGCGCCTTGGCGCCGACCTTACCGCCCACCACCACGGAAATATTGCGTTCCGAGGCGCCCTGTGCAATCGCCCGCACGCTGATGGCCGCATCGCCCAGCGAATTGAATACCTTCGCGGCCACCCCATGCGAGCCGGCCATGCCGTCCCCGACCACCGCGAGAATGCTCATTCCCAGCGATACGTCGACATGTTGAATTTGTCCGTCGCGCAGTTCCACTTCGAATGCATCCCGCACCGCTTCCTCGGCGCGCACTGCTTGTGCTTCGGGAATCGCGAAACAAATGGAGTGCTCCGAACTGCCCTGCGAGATCAAGATCACCGAGATTCCGGAGTCGCGCAGCGCGCCGAATAAGCGGTGCGCGGTGCCCGGCACACCGATCATGCCGGCGCCCTCGAGATTCACCAGCGCCACCGGATCGATTGTCGTGATGCCTTTGACTTTCAGCGCCGAAACCGGCTGCGCGCATATCAGAGTGCCGCGTTTTTCCGGCGCAAAGGTATTGCGGATGAAAATCGGAATGTCTCTCGCCACGGCCGGTTCCATGGTCTGCGGATGGATGACCTTCGCGCCGAAGTAAGCGAGTTCCATCGCCTCGTTGTAGGACAGTTGATCGATGACCTGTGCGTCGGGCACCAGGCGCGGATCCGCCGACAGCACGCCATCGACGTCGGTCCAAATGATGATCTCCGCGGCATCGAGCAGCGCTCCGAATATCGAGCCCGAGTAATCACTGCCGTTGCGGCCCAATGTGGTCTGATTTCCCTTGATGGTCCTGGCGATGAAGCCGGTGACAATGAGCCTTCCTGCGAAACCTGCCGGAATCAATCTCTGAAGATTGGTTTCGCTTGGCTTCCATTGCACCGCCGGTCCCAAAGATCCCCACTCGACGACGATGACCTCGCGCGCATCCACCCACAGGACATCGCCTTTGATGCGCGCTCGCTCGCGCAGAAACGGAGCGAATAGCCGTGTCGACCATATTTCACCGTAGCCGGCAATCACATCGCTCATCGAATAGGTCGAAGAGCGGATCAAGCGCACGGTTTGCAGCATGCCCGCGATGTCGTGACAATCGTGTTCGAGCTGCAAGGCATAGCTCGCGCAAGCAGACTTTGAAACAAGTGCCGCCGCCAATCCCAAGTGGCGGCTTTTGAGTGCCTCGATCGCCGATCCGAAGTCGCCGTCGGGCCGTTCCGCGAGGCTCACCAAGTCGAGCAACGCGTCCGTTACGCCGCGGCAGGCGGAAAGCACGATGGCTTCGTGCGGGTTCGACGACGCCTCGACGATGCCGGCCACCCGGCGGAAACAATCGGCGTCGGCGACGCTCGAGCCGCCGAATTTTTGGACTATCCATTTACTCATGAGGGTTTTACGGGCGAGCGCCTCGGACCCGGGGCGCCTCTGCCGGATTTCGGCAGCCCCGTGTGCTGCGTACGGAACGGCCGTGCCGGCGCCGCGCGCCTTGGGCCCGGCCGTGCCCCGACAACGGGCTGATAGGCCGGAATCAAATGCTGTTTGCCGTTGCCGATCAGATCGGCGCGCCCCATGCGCTTCAGCGCCTCGCGCAAGACGGGCCAGTTTTCAGGGTCGTGGTAGCGCAGGAAGGCTTTATGCAGACGCCGCACCTTGATGCCCTTCGGAATCACCACCGTTTCGCTGCTGCGTGTAATGCGTCTCAAGGGATTTTTGCTGGAGTGATACATCGCCGTGGCGGTGGCCATTGGCGAGGGTAAGAACGCCTGCACTTGATCGGCCCGAAAACCATTTTTCTTCAGCCACAGCGCCAGCTCGAGCATATCCACATCGCGAGTCCCGGGGTGAGCGGCGATGAAATATGGAATCAGGTATTGCTCCTTGCCGGCTTCCTTCGAATACTTGTCGAACAGCTCTTTGAACCGGTAGTAGGCGCCGACTCCCGGCTTCATCATTTTGGACAGCGGGCCCTCGCCGATGGCCTCGGGCGCGATTTTCAGGTAGCCGCCCGTATGATGAGCGGCAAGTTCCTTGACGTACTCGGGCGATTCGACCGCCAGGTCGTAGCGCACGCCCGATGCAATCAGCACCTTCTTGACGCCCGGCAGCGCCCGCGCCCGCCGATATAGCTCGATGAGCGGTGCATGATCGGTATTGAGATTGGGACAAATGCCCGGGAACACGCACGACGGCCGCCGGCAGGCGGACTCGATCGCCGTGCTCTTGCAATGCAGCCGGTACATGTTCGCCGTCGGGCCTCCGAGGTCCGAGATGACGCCGGTAAAACCCGCCACCCGATCGCGGATGGTTTCGATTTCGCGAATGACGGAGTCTTGCGAGCGACTTTGGATGATTCGACCCTCATGCTCGGTGATTGAGCAGAAGGTGCATCCGCCGAAGCAGCCGCGCTGGATGGCGACCGAAAAGCGGATCATTTGATAGGCGGGAATCTTCGCGCTTCCGTACGCGGGGTGCGGGCGCCGTGCGTACGGCAATTCATACACGGCGTCCATATCCGCCGTGCCTAAGGGAATCGGCGGCGGATTCAGCCAAAGCTCTTGCGTGCCGTGACGCTGCACCAGGGCGCGTGCATTTCCAGGATTCGACTCCAGGTGCAGGATCCGCGACGCATGTGCATACAGCACCGGGTCCGCGCTCACTTGCTCGAAGGACGGCATGCGGATGACGCTGCGTTCGCGCTGTGAATTCGGCACCTTGCGGTAGAACTTGACCACTTTTTCCGACGCGGCGGGTGTCGATTCCGCCGCCGCCGCGGGAACTGCCGAGGCTGTGGCTGCCGCTGCCGAGGCGCTCCTGCGATCCTGCTCGCTGGCATAGGGATCGATGGGCGGATTCAACGCGCCCGGTGCATCCACTTCGCTCGAATCTATTTCCACCCATCCCGCCGGCATGCCGCGGCGCAGATATGCCGTGCCGCGCAAATCGGTGATGTCGCCGATCGAGGCACCCTCGCTTAAGCGCCGGGCGATTTCGCCGATCTGGCGCTCGGCGTTGCCGTAGACCAGCAGATCCGCCTTCGCATCCACCAGCACGGAGCGGCGCACGCGCTCCGACCAATAATCGAAATGCGCGATTCGCCGCAGGCTGGCCTCGATGCCGCCGATGACGATGGGAGTGCTCTTGTAGGACTCACGGATGCGCTGCGAGTACACGATGATGCAGCGGTCGGGACGCCTGCCGCCCATCCCTCCCGGCGTATACGCATCATCGCTGCGCACGCGGCGCTCCGAGGTGTAGCGATTCACCATCGAGTCCATGTTGCCGCCGGTCACGCCGAAGAACAGGCGCGGCGCGCCCAGGATCTGAAAACTCCCGGCGCTTTGCCAATCCGGCTGCGCGATGATTCCGACCTTGAAGCCTTGCGCCTCCAGCACCCGCCCGATGATGGCCATCCCGAAGGAGGGATGATCCACATAGGCATCGCCGGTGACGATGATGATGTCGCATTGCTGCCAGCCGAGCGCGGCCATCTCCGCGCGCGAGGTCGGCAGGAAGGCCGCCGGCGATGAACCGGCGGCACGCGAATTAGCAGTTGAAAACAAAGGGGTGGCGCTTTGCACGCCCGGGATTAGATCCGATTGCGCGGCTTTAGTACAACAAATCCGTTCACCCTAAGTCGATGGGAATATAGATTTGATTGTCCTCGCGCTGAATCAACAGCGCGACGTTGCGTCCGGCCCGGGCAACTTCCCGTTTCAGGTCGGCCAGGGTGGCAACCCCCGCGCCATTCACACCCAATACGACATCGCCGGCCTGCAATCCGGCTGCCAGCGCCGGTCCGGTAACCTCCTCGACGACCAGCCGGCCCTTGGTATGCAGCTCTTTCTGCTCGCTGGGCTCGAGCGGCCGCACCGCCAAACCTAACTTACCGCCGCCGTCCTCGCCGGCAGCGCGCGCGACCTGCGCGGGCGAATCCTCCAGCATGACGGTCTTGACCGTGACATCGGTGGCCTTTTTGTCGTGCCAGATGCCCAAATGCGCCTGCGTGCCCGGCGGCAGTGCGGAGATCACCGCCGGCAAATCATAGGAGTGGTCGATATCGACGCCGTTGACGCTGGTGATCACGTCGCCCGGCTTCAAGCCCGCCTTGTCGCCGGGACTTTGCGGCTCAACCGTGCTGACCAGCGCACCGTGGGGCACCGATAAACCGAAGGATTGAGCCAATTGCTGATTGATGTCCTGCACCGAGACGCCAATACGGCTGCGCGCGACCTTGCCGTTCTTCAGCAGCTGGTCCTTGACGGCCAGGGCGAGGTTGATGGGCACGGCGAATGACATGCCCATGTAGCCGCCGGTGCGGCTGTAGATCTGCGCATTGATGCCCACCACTTGACCGTCGATATTGAACAGCGGCCCGCCGGAATTACCCGGATTCACCGCCGCGTCGGTTTGAATGTAGGGCACGTACGACTGTCCGTTGTCGTCAGGCAGCGGTCGACCCGTGGCGCTGATCACGCCCGCGGTCACGCTGTTCTCGAATCCAAATGGCGAACCTATCGCGATCGCCCATTGACCGGGCCGCAAGCGCGCGGAATCGCCGAAGTGAACGCTCGGCAAGTTGCTGGCGGGAATTTTGATCAGCGCCACGTCGCTGCGCTTGTCGACGCCGATCACTTTGGCGGCAAATTCGCGGCGATCCGTGAGCTTAACCGTCACTTCCGATGCATCGGCCACCACATGCGCATTGGTGAGCACGTAGCCATCGCTGCTGATGATGAAACCCGATCCGATTCCCTTGCTCGGCGGCATGCGTTCGGGGCTCGGCATTTGATAACGATGGAAAAATTGCGACAGCGGATCATCGCCATCGCCCGGGGCGCCGGGAATGACGTTCTTCTGTGACTTTTCCGTCACGCTGATATTGACCACGGCCGCGCCGTTTTCAGCGACCAAGGCGGAAAAATCCGGCAGTCCGGTGACCCGTCCCGGTGCGGCGCTCGCTGGCGCGGCCTGGGCCTGTGCAACCGCCGCCGCTGGGGCACCTTGACCGGCGCCGTCGGCATTCGATCGCTGATGAGCCACAACCATCACGAAGATGCCCGCAACCACCGCCAGCGACCAAGTTCTGAAGCTTCCCATTGAAATATGCCCTCTGTGGCGAAAAATTTGCCGAAATCAATTGAATGACCCCGAAGTTGGGGTGTTGGTTTCAATTTTCCAGGTTTAAGCCGCTAATTATCAAGGCATAACCGCATTGGGGGCCCCGAAATGTGAATTCACCACGGGCAATCGAGGTACTGCAGCGGCTACCCTAAAGGCAGTTAAGGTTCCAGATATACCTCTATGGTAGATGCGGGTCCAATCCTGGTGGTGGTGGGGGGCGAAACCAAGCGCCTGCAATGGCTTACCCATCATGTCACGAGCCAGTGGCCCAACGCCCAAGTCACTACCCTGCGGGCCGGGGAATCAGGGCCCTTGAGCCGGCTGATCGCGGAACGCACCCCCGATGCCGTCATTTTTCAGGCCGACTTCGGCAATGAGCCCTCGGCAGCCGCCGTGATCAACAATATGACCCAGCTGCTGCGCATCCAGCCGGCGCTATATTGCATATTGCTCGCCGAGAACGGCAATGAAATGTCCGCAGTCCGTGCGCTCAAAAATGGTGCAAAGGACTACCTGCCGCTATCCACAATCTCCCGCGACCAACTGCTCGCGACCGTCGGGGAGGCTTGCGCCAAGCGGCGGGTCGCCGCGCAAGCGGCCGCCATGCTGGCGGAGAGCGAAAACTCGACCATCATCGAGGTGCCCGGCTATTCGATCGTCAAAGAGATTGCCACCAGCAATTTCTCATCGGTGTTTCTGGC
>DATMKO010000220.1:0-2634 GCA_035571175.1 Steroidobacteraceae bacterium
TCCAGCGAGATTTTCACCTCGCCCAAGAATCGCAAAACCGACGATTACATAACCGGACGCTTCGGCTAGCACGATGAACGACAGCAGCGCAAATGTTGGCGATCAAGCGCCGCCGCTAGCCGGCGCGCCGGCCGTGCGCGACAAACTGTTCGACCCGGTCATGAGCGCGCGCGAAGTCAGTGTCCACTACGGCGACAAATGCGCCGTTCGCAACGTCAGCCTCGATATAGGACGCAATCAAGTGCTGGCCATGATTGGGCCGTCCGGCTGCGGCAAATCCACCTTTCTGCGCTGCTTGAATCGCATGAACGACACCATCCCGAGCGCGCGCGTCAGCGGCAGCATTACCCTCGATGGCCAGAATGTCTACGATAAGCAGCAGGATGTGGCGCAGCTGCGCGCGCGGGTCGGCATTGTGTTTCAGAAACCGACGCCGTTTCCACATTCGGTTTACGCCAACGTCGCGTACGGACCGCGCATCCATGGCTTGACGAAGAGTCGCGCCGACATGGATGAGCTGGTGCAGAGCAGTTTGGCGCGCGCCGGCCTCTGGGACGAAGTCAAGGATCGTTTGTCGACCGCGGGTACGAGTTTGTCCGGCGGCCAGCAGCAGCGCCTGTGCATCGCGCGCACCATCGCGGTGAACCCCGAGGTGATCCTCATGGACGAACCAACCTCGGCGCTGGATCCGATTGCCAGCGCCAGAATCGAGGACTTGATCGACGAGTTGCGCGAAAATTACGCGATTGCGATCGTGACCCACAACATGCAGCAGGCCGCGCGCGTATCGCAGCGCACCGCCTATTTTCACCTCGGCGATTTGATCGAAGTCGGGCCGACGGATTTGGTATTCACCAATCCCCAGCAAAAGCTCACGGAAGACTACATCACCGGCCGTTTCGGCTAGGGCCGCTCAATCAAGGCGGCCGAGTCTAGCGCTGCGAGGGCACAAAATCCTCGAGCACCGCGGCGCGCATCAGATCCGGCGGCAGCAGCCCCTGAGCGAGGAGAAAATCGTGAAATTTCTTCTGATCAAATTTGCTCTTGAGCTTATCCTCGGTTTCCTTGCGTAGCGACAACAGGCGCGTATAGCCGTAGAAGTAACTGTTCGCCTGTCCCGGTGTGCGAAAGGTGAAACGCTCGACTTCCTCCGTCGCGAAGGCGTGGCTGAGCAATACGTCCTTCTCGAGCACGCTGTATGCCTGTTGCGGCGTCACCGCGCCGCTTTGCAGTTCGGGATCGAGGAACGCCCGCGCGGCGCGCAGCAAGCGCAGCTGCAGGGTCAGGAGTTGCCCCTCGGGCGGTTCGTACGGCTGCATGATGTATTCCGAGTACAGGCCCCAACCCTCGACATTGGTGGAATTGAAGGCATACAGCGCTCGCGCCAGGCTGGCGCCGTGCTCGACCATGGAATCGAACTGCAGTTCGTGGCCCGGCCGCGCCTCGTGTGCCGTCAGCGTCCACGCCACGGCATCAAAAGTGAAATCATCATATTCATCCTCGGCGCCACCGGTCGCCGAAGGAATGTTGAGCGGCAGCACGAACTCGCCCCGCTGTCCGGTATTGTGCAGCAGCGGTGGCGGCACCATGTGCGGGGCCGGCGTTTGCACGGTCTCGGCGGCGGTTGCGAGCCGGATGATGGCGGGGCGATCCGGCAGCGTGACGAGATTATTCGCGGCGACGATCTTTTCGATTTCGTGCAGCCGGTTCTCGTAGAACGGCAGAATCGCCGCGCCGGTGATCTGCTGCTTCTTCAGTTGCGCAATCACGCTGCGGTAATCGCTGGCGCCAAAACCGCGCGCCTTCGCCACCTGCGCCGCCAATGGCGCCATCTCCGCCTGATATTGCGAGAATGCCGCATGCGCCATCGCCGCGATCTTCGCCGGAGGAATGTCGATGCCATAGGCTTCGAAGGCAAGCGCATACTTCGCGGGCGGCAGGCGAAAGTCGCTGCGGGCCTTCGGCAGGATGTTGGACTTCACCCAGGCGTCGTAGCCGGTCAGCTGATCCTGCAATTTCGCATACGCAGGTTCCCAGCCCTCGAGCTGGTACTTCTTGAACAACGCGGCGATGCCCTCGACGTAGTTGGAGTTGCGCCCGAGCTCGGTCTGCACCTCGCTCTGCGACGGATAGATGACGCCCGGCTTGGCGATCTGCTCCAGCTCGCGCGCTTTCAGGAGCTCGGTGAACGGCTTGTAGCCGGGTTCCATGCCGGCATACTTGCGCAGCCGGATCAGCGCGGCAGGCCGCCGTGCCGCGGCCACCTGGTCATCGAGCAGCCCGCGCAATCCCTGAAAAACAATGGCGCTGGCATTGATGAACGGCACTTCGTGCTCGAGCCCGTAATCCTCGGTGCGAAACTGCAGGCTGAAGGCTTTCTGCAGAATCTCGAGGTCTTGCCGCACGTTCTTGTCCGATTCCGCAGCGCGCGCAGCCTTGATCTTCACCAGCGCTGCCTCGAATTCGCGCCGCGCGGCGATCTCATCGGCGCGCGTGGGATCGGTGATCGACTGATCGAACTTCGCGACTCCTTGTTGCGAGCCTTGTTCGGGAGCGTGCGCGAGCTGCACGTCGAGCAGCATATTGGTATACACATTGCTTTGCCGGACCCAGGCCTGCTCGGCGGCCGCAGGC